>CAYMWG010000041.1:0-14567 GCA_964393765.1 uncultured Phycisphaeraceae bacterium | reverse complement strand
CGCTTGACCCATGCTCCACCCCGCCCCCACCACGAAGATCGCTCCCACGCTCGCCCGCGGCGAGTTGCAGGCCATCATCGCGCCCACCGTCACCCGGCCCGGCTACATCGTCATCGAGTTCCCCAACTCCAGTTACCAGATGCACCTGATCCCCAAGGGACCGATCACGACGCCCATCGGCAAGCGGATCATCGGGACCATCCGGGCCACCGCTCGGCGCATCGACCTCGTCGAGACCGGCGGCAAGTACGTCGAGCCGGTATTCGGGCACCCGCGCCGCGTGCAGGGTTCTGTGATCGGCGCGGATCACCGCTCGCGCGTGCTGGTGGTCGATGCCGGGATGCCCATCCACTGCACCATGACCGATGCCCGCCAGGACCCATCGCAGTTCGCACCCGGCGACATGGTGAGTTTTGATGTGATGGACGGGGCCACGTTCAGCGCGGAGTGAGCGTTGGTGAAACTCTTTGATTCCCACTGACCTGAAGGTCAGTGCCACTTCACTCGATCCGCGGATCGACCCACCGGTACAGCACATCCACCGCGAGGTTGAAGAGGATCAGCATCGTCGAGTACACCAGCACGACGCCCATGATGAGGAACAGGTCCTTGTTCAGCACGGCGTTGACGAAGTGCTGGCCCAGGCCCGGCACGGTGAAGACGCGCTCGACCACGAACGAGCCGGTCATGGCCGCGGCCGTCGCCGGGCCGAGGTAACTGAGCACCGGCAGGAACGCGTTCTTGAGCGCGTGCTTGAGCACCACGCGGTACTCGGGCAGGCCCTTGGCCCGCGCGGTGCGGATGAAGTCGGCCCCGAGGTGCTCGAGCATCCCCATCCGCGTCAGGCGGGCGATGTACGCCGCGAACGGGAGGCTGAGCGTGACCGCGGGCAGCACCGCTGTCTCGGGCGCCCATTGGCCCACGGGGAAGACCGGCAGCCACACGCCGAACACCAGCAGCAGAACCGTGCCGACAACAAAACTGGGCAGACTGATACCGATGAGCGCGATGGCCAGCGTCCCGACATCCGCCAGCGAGTTCGGGCGAACCGCCCCGATGACCCCCGCGCCCACACCCAGCACCAGCGCAATGAGCATCGCCGTTGCGCCCAGCGCCACGCTCACCGGGAGCGCATCGCCGATGATCTGGTTGACGCGCCAGTCCTCGTACTGCAAACTCGGGCCAAGGTCGAAGATGCGCCGGACGGGCGGTGCCTGCCCCGCCGCTTCCGCCGCGGCCGTGCGCTCGGCTGCGCGTCCCGACACCTGCTCGCGCGCCCACTTCACGCCCGTAGCGTTGTCGAGGTATGAGAAGTAGAACCGCCAGAAGGAGTCAAGGTTGTACTGGCGCTGCATCGCCTCGATCACCGCGGCGGGCGGGCGGCGGCCCTCGGGGTTCTCGATCGGGTTGCCCGGCACCGCCCACGCCAGCGTCAGCGTCAGCGTGTAGATCACGCCGACGATGAGCGGCAACTGCAGCAGGCGGCGGGCGATCAGGCCGAGCAAGGGCGGCCCTCCGGGCGAGAGCAGCAAAACAGCAAATCACCAAAACAGCAAATGCGGAAAAAAACTTTGAGTTTGTCCTCCGGTTCTATTTGCTGCTTTGCTGCTTTGCTGCTTTGTTCCTTTGAGGCTCTCCTGCCTTGCTGATTTCTCTTCACCCTTCCCCCTCCCGCCGGGAGCGCACGCGGTTTCTCGCTCCCCTTCCCGTCTCCCAGTATGTCGATCAGGAACAGGTCCTGCTGCTGGCGCGGGTGCGACGAGATGCCGCTGACCTTATGCGGGTCGAACAGGTACACCTGCACATACTGGAAGATGGGGATGAAGGGCAGGTCCTCCTCGATCACCAGTTTCTCCGCTTCCGCGAGAATCGCCAGTCGCGTCGGCGCATCGGCCTCGTTCGCCGCACGTTCCATGAGTTCCTCGTATCGCGGGGAGCAATACTTGCGGTCGTTGTTCCCGTCCTCGCATCGGTTCAGGTCCAGGAACGTCGTCGGGTCGCCGTAGTCGCCGAACCAGCCCGCGCGGCTGATCATGAAGTTCTGGTTCTTCAGGTCGTTGCGGAAGACCTTGATCTCCTTTTGCGCCAGCAGGACCGGCACGCCAAGGTTCTCCTGCCAGTCCTTGGCCGCGGCCTGCGCGATCAGGTCGTGCCCCGAATCCTTGTTGAACAGGATTTCGACGGTGATGAAGCCCTTGCCACCGGGATATCCCGCCTCGGCGAGCAGCGCACGGGCCGCGACCGGGTCATACGCCAGCCCCTTGGGCGACTCGTACCCCGCGATCGAATCGACCGGGATGAGCGTGGTCGCAACGCGCTCGCCCGTGCCGCGGACCTTGGTGGCGATGCGGTCCTTGTCGATCGACATCGTGAAGGCGCGCCGGACGCGCGGGTCCGCGAAGGGGTTGTCGCGCCCGTCCACGAGTTTGGGCAGGCAGTTGAAGTTGTAGAAGTACGTCCCGAAGGCCGGGAACGTGTGGATGTTCTGGCGCTCATCGGGGGGCAGGCGACGGTCGATCTCCACCGGGTCCAGGCCCTGGGCCAACAGCGCATCGTGCTCGGCCTTGTGCTCGGCGTAGTACGCCTTCTTGTCCTCGACGATGAAGCGGCGGTAGGGCGCGGCGACATCACTGACCCAATCGACCGCCCCTGAGTTGAAGGCCAGCACCTGGGCGTTGGGGTCCTCGTTGCTGGGGATCAGGATCGAATCGACGCCGATCGAGGCGTGGTCCCAGTAAAACTCGTTCTTCCTGAGGCGCAGCTCGCGCTTGAACCGCCACGACTCCAGAGTGAACGGCCCGTTGCACACGATCGTCCCTGCCATCGTCCAGCCGGGCTGCTGATCGAGGCGTCCGGTGCGCGGGTCGGGCAACTCGTACTGACTGACGAGCGCGGGGTACACGGGGTAGAAGACCGCGAACGCGCACAGGTCAAGAAAGTACGGCGTCGGGCGCTCGAGTTCGACTCGGAAGGTCCGGTCATCGACAGCGCTGATGCCGACCATCTCGGTGAACTTCTGTTCGGTCAGCGCCCACAGGCCGCGCGCCCGCTCGGCGAGTTCCGGCCCCGCGTGTGCCTCGGCGAGTTCCTTCAGTTGCGCGCTCCGCCAATCGGCAAAGGCCTTGGCCCCGCGGATGAGTTGGAACTGCCCGGCATAGTCGCTGGCCGTGTCGGGCAGGATGCCGCGCCGCCACGCGTACACAAAGTCATGCGCTGTCAGCGGCACGGACTTTCCGTGAACATTCCACGCGGCATCGGCCCGCAGGTGGAAGGTGTACTCGCGGCCGTCTTTGCTGATCTCCCATCGCTCCGCGACGCCCGGCTTGATGGCGTACTCGGGGTCGAAGACGTCGTTCTTCACCAGCCCCTCAAAGAGCAGGCGGATGACCCGCAAGTCCTGCATCCACGAGGCCTTCTGGATGTCGAGCGTGGCGACATCGCCGCGATTGATGAACGTGAAATCGGCGCGCGGGGCGGGGCGGTCGGTCGCGACGATCACGACGACAATGGCGACAAGGAGCCCGACCGGGAGGAGAAGCCTGCCCATGGGCGGAGGGTACGCGAATCAAAGCCCGGAGCGCGAGCGACGAGTTGCGCCCTTGGCACCGACGAGGCACGACGAGGTGCGCCGGTTCGACACTTGTCCACTCGCCACTCGCCCTCGGCCGGATCAAGGCGCGAGAAACCGTTCCTTCTTGTGCCCAAACGGCGGCTTGACGAGGTCGCCCTCGCCGCCGATCACGTTCATCACATCCTGGAAATACTTCTGGTCGTTGTCATCGGCCACCTGCTTGTTCAGCGTGTACGACTTGGGCGGCAGGCCCAGCAATGTCCCGGACACCGAGACCAGGTTCTGTGCCTGCCCGACCAGCACCGACAGTTGCTGGCGCTCGGCATCGCCGGTCTCCCCGGCCCGCAGCCGGCGGAGCGCATAGCCCATAAGGTCGCCGCCAAATCCGCCCGCCTCGCGCAACGTGTCATTGGCGGGCTTGCCGCCCCCGGCCGGCTGCGTGAGCGTGTCGAGCACCGACTTGCTCGCCCGCAGCAGCGCGGGCACCGCGCTCGGATCAACCTGCTTCTGACGGACAATCTCACCAAACCGGGTCGCCACGCTCCGGATCGCGATGTTCTGCGCCTCGGGGATCGCGCTGGGGATCTGCATCGCCGACTCGTACGCCATCGCAAAGCCGTCAAGGACTTCGGGATCCTTTTCGCGCGCGAGTGCTGCCGCGAGCCTTCCCTCGATCTGCGCGAAGGGCACGGGCTGGATGGTCGGCGTCGTCCACAGCACGGAGAACGTGCGCGCCAGGCCCGATGCGCCCATCATCCGCACACCAGCGCGGGGGTCATCGAGCGCGAGCACGCACAACTGGGCCCCGTCCGTCGTCCCGATCTCACCCGCGATGCGGATCGCGTTGATCGCGATGTCGTCGCTCGGGTTCTTCACCAGCGGCGTGATCACCGGGCGGAGGGAATCGGAATACGCGAGACGGAAAAATACCGACACGTTCTGCCCGCGCAGGGGCGTCAAAATCGCCTGCCGAGCGGCGCGGATGGCGTCGTAGTCGCCCTTCAGGCCCGGCGCGTTGCCGTCCACGCAGGCCTTGACGGCCGCGGCATCCACATCGGTTGGCGTTCTCGCCGCGACAGTCGACTCGGGCAGGTTGCAGGTGCCCTGCGCGCACGCGGTCGCGGCGGCGGATGCAAATGCCCAGGCGGCGAGCGTCATGGCAAGGAGCGCGGTCAATGGTCGGCTGGTGATCATCTTCTAACGTGCTTCCCGGGCCGCGGCCCTCTCCGTTGCTCGATCCGCCGGATAGCCCGGGGATCCCCGAGACGCTCACGGCACCAACTCAATCAAAGTGACCCGCTGGGCAGGAACGTAGCCGACCCGCACACCCCAGGTCAACCGCCTCCCCCACCCGGCCCACCGCCCGGTCCTCTAAGCCCGCTCATCTTCTGCATGGCGATGGTCAGTTCCTTGTTCAGGCCGATGAGCATCGCGTCCGCGTCGGCATACTCCGCTGCTGTCAACCGCTGGGACACCTTGGTGAAGGCCTCGCCCACGGCCTTCATGGGCCCGAGCATCGGGGCCATCGCGGCGAACCCCGCGAGTTGGCCGCTCAGGTCGATCTTCCAATCCCCGCCGGCCTTGGTGAACTTCACCGTCTGCGCTGCGCCGCCATCGGCAGGAGCAGGGAACGCAACCAACGCCTCCGTTGCAGAGACCGGGGTGACCGGGAGGCCCGCCACGCCCGACGCATCAAGGCCGGCCGGAGTGATGCTCATGCTGCCCATGGCCTGCTTCATCATCGCCAGCACCGGGTGGGTCTTGATGGATTGAACGGAAGACTCGTCGATGACCTGCTGGAGCGGCTTGGCGTACGCCGCGATGCACGCGGCGTTAAGCCCCGCGGGACCGGCGAGAATATCGAGCAACTGATCGAGCGCGGGCCGGGCCGACTCATCGGCGATGTACAGATATTCTCGCAGCGCATCGAAATCCGACGCCTTGCTCGCGCCGGCAATCTGCTCCAAGGTCGTGCGGACCTCGGCCTCGACAGCCCCGAGGTCGCCGCTCGCCCCCGCGGCAGCCATCGCCCCGGCATCCGCGGCGGGCGGCGCTTCGGCCGTCGGCGTGCCGCCATCGGGTGCATCGGGCGCGGGGGCGGCACCCTCGGTCGGCGCGGGCTGCGTGCCCAGCAGCGCGTTCATCGCGACCTCCAGCGCCTCCAGCCGGTCCTTCGTGTCGCCAGAGGCACTCGCCGATGTGTAGTGATCGCGCGCGGCCAGCAAGGCCTCAGCAGCAGCAGTCCGGGACGCCTCCGCGGCCGCCGTTGCCGCAGCGGCCCGAGTCGCCAGTTCCGCCGCGCCGGGAAGCGCGGGTGTCGCCCGCGCGAGCGTGCCGATCAGGTCGGCATACGCCGCCTGGCCCCGCACCCGTGTTGCCAGTGTGTCGGCCATCGCGTGCTGGTAGTTGCCGGCGGTCATCGCGCTGTGAGCCTTGGCATCGCGCGAGCCCTGACCGGCCTTGCGCGCTGCGCCGACGGCCTTCTCGTACGCGCCCAGCGCGGCATCGGTCGGCCCGTTGAGTGACTCGCGCACCGTGTCGAGCGATGCGAGCATCTGAGCCAGGCGCGTCGCCGCGGTCTGGGCCTCGTCCCGCGCCCGCTTGGCCGCCGCGGCCCGCTGGTCGGCCCGCTGGCGGAGATTGTCCTTGTCCGTCCGAAGCAACTGGATCTGCGTGGTCAGTTCGTCGATGCCCCGCTGCTGCGTGTCGGCCTTGGGCTGCTCGAGCGCAACACGCGCCAGCAGATTCGCCGCTTCCTTCTCAACCTGGTCCGCCTCGCGCCGGATGCGAGTGGCCTCGGTGATGAGTTCGAGGCGCGCCGTCTCGGAGACGCTGGTCGCGCGGCCGCGCACCTGGGCCTCCTGCTGGCGCATCGCCTTGGACCGGTCGGTCAGTTCCGCCGCCTGCTTCTCGATGCCCGAGATCACCGTCAGTTGCCGGTCCTTGCCCGCGCGGGCATCGTCCGCGAGTTTCTGCTTCTCGCCGATCTGCTTCTCGATCTGGGCGATGTCGGACGCGGGGTCGTAGGCCGCCAGCGCATCGGCCGCGGCGTTCTGCGACAGCCACTGATCTAGCGCAGCGCGGATCGGGGAAATCTGGAGCGAGGCCCCCGCCTCCAGCCGCGCCGCCTCCTGGGCGGAGATTTCGCCAAGGCCCGCGTACCCACGCGCCAAGAGCAGGTTCGCCGCGGCGGCCTGACCGGGGTTGGACGACTGGATCGGCGCCGTCCCCGGCGCGGCGGCATCGGCCACCTGCGTCGCCGGGCGACCGGGATCGTCCGGTCCCCTCGCGCCAGCCGGGCGGGCGATGTCGGAGGCGATCGGGTCGCGGGCGCTCGCCCGGCCCGACATCCGGTCGATTACCCACTGATAGACCGTCCGGCGATGGTCCACGGCCTGGAGCGCGGTGCTGCCGGAGGTGCTGATCGCCCCCAGCCCGGTGCTGACCCGGTCAATTTCCTCCTGGACCGGGTCCGACCGGCCGCACGAGGCGAGCGAGGCCGCCAGAGCACAGGCGGCAAGGAGGGCGGCGGTGCGGGAAACTCGGGAGACTCGGCTGGTAATTTTTCGGGTCATGCGTCGATCCGGTGCCATTGAGAAGGCCCCTTTACCCCATCCGGTGCAAACACCCGCCCGGTTTCGGCCGCGCGGGACAGACACTCTATCAGGGTTGGCCGGCAGAAGATGGGTCTGCCGGAGTCCGGGCACGCTCACGAGCCGCGGTCGGTTCCGCGCGAGGCGAATCAGTCCCCCCGGAACACGAAGATCGCCGGCACGCCGCAGGGTGGGGGCGACCCCTCAACGTGTTTGAATTGCGCCGCAGCATTCCGCGCCTATCGCGGCGGAAGTTCCCCGCCCCCCCCGTCGCTCCCGCCGCCGCCACCGTTGCCGGCATCCGGCCCGGCTCCGCCCGCAGGCGCCGCGGCAGGCTTGACCGCCGGCGGCGGCTCGAAGGGCTTCATCGGCACATACGGAAACGGGTACTCCGGGCGCGGCTTGTACACCGAGGCAATCCACTGCACCGACTTCTCAAACAAGCGGTCATCGGTGTCGCGGAAGACGCGCTTCCAGCCGTCACGCCCCGCCCCGCCCAGCGGCGACTGCGGGTGCGGGAAGAGCGAGTCCTCCCGAGGTAGCGCGAGTTGCAGCAGCAGCGACTTCTCCGGATTCTCCCAGTCGAGAAGCGGCCGCCCGTCCCGGGTGCGGTACTTCTGAAGGATGAACAGGTTTGTGTAAACGGTCTGGTCGTGGTTGGGCCGGCGATGCGCCAGCACCAGCCGCCCGGCATCGTTGCCGCCGTGGCACATGTTCGTCGCGCACGAGTTGAGCAGCCACGTCGCGTGGACGCTCTCGCGGAACGCTCGCACCGAGGTCGGCATGTCGAGCACCTGCACCTGCGCGTACAGATCGCGCGCCTGCAGGCGGAACATCAGGTCCAACAGTTCCGCCGGGTTCCTGCGGAACATCGCGTCCCGGCCCTCGCGCGTCACCGGCACCAGCGGGTGCCCCGCGTGGTCGTCCATGAGGCGCGCGATCGTCTCGCGCGCGATCACCAATCGCGGCCGGTCCGCAAGGTCCACCTCGTAGACCTTCATCAGGTCCACCTGCGCAGGGCTGAGCAGCGGGAAGTCCGTGATGCGGGTGGTGCGTGGGGCGGCATCTCCGCCGCCGGGAGTGTCCCCGGCATTCGCTGGCGCGTCCGGCACGGGCTTGGGGGGGGCGGGGGTCTTGGACTGCGACTTCAGCAGGATCTGCTGCTCGAGTTCAACCTTCAATCGCAGGCACTCGCCATGCTCGGGGCTTACGACCAGCGCACGCATGATCTCGGCGAGCGCGAGTTCGTGCCTGCCTCGGTCCCGCAGCCATTCGGCCAGGTCGGCGATCTGCACGGGGTCATCGCCCACCGCCGCCCGCAGTTCGGTGTACCGCTCCATGAGCGGCGGGAGAAACTCGTAGCGCTCAACATCCGCGATCGGGAACGATGCGTTGATCCCCGAGACCTTGATCGTGATGGTCTTGTCGGTCGCCGCCGCGAGCAGGCCGGTGATCCGTTGCCCGCTCCTGAGGATCACCAGCACCTCGCGCTCGGGATCGACATCCGGCTCGGCCAGGGATGGCACCGACACCGGGACCACCTGCGCCGAGGGCGAAGCCGCAGTGGTTCCCGCGGGCTGAGCGGCAGCGCCGCCCATCCAAAGTCCGCCCGCACCCGCCGCCACGAGCAAGGCCACGCAGAAAGAGGAGCGAGTAGGACGGACGAAGAGTGGGAGGTGGAGGCGTTGGGGCATCGCGATGAGCATTCTGTGCGAACGAAGGGGTGTTGTCTAGTGGCGTGTCTGACGGATGCCTCGGGCACCCCGCCAGTCCCCCGCGGGCTTGGTTACGCCTCGGAATCGCACGCCGCGGAGCGGCGTGGCACGCAGGAACCGATCCGCAACGGACATCGCGCTGGTTCGCATAGATCGGACTTTGGATGCCGCATGGACGAAGCGCGCGTCCCGCCGTAGAGTTGCAGCCGTTCCGGGCTTGGCCCGGGACGACCACCCGCCCAGGTGGCGAAATTGGCAGACGCACTACCTTGAGGTGGTAGCGCCCGTAAGGGCATGCAGGTTCAACTCCTGTCCTGGGCACTTGTTTCACGCCGCGGCGGCCCTTGGGTCGCCGTCTTTTTAGTGCTGCAGGCTTTGCCTTACCCTGGAAAAACCTGAGGCTCTAGCGAGTACCGGACACGGCTCATGTTGCAGGTGAGCAAGCGATGGAGCCCTCCCCCTTGCCCGGTATGTAGACTATAGTCCGTGGCGGCTTCCGCCGCGTAGACCATAATCTGCTCGCGATGCCTCTCACGCAGCGTTTCTCCATCGCACTCAGGCATTATCGCCAGCTCGGAAGATTGAGCCAGGACGAGCTCGCCTTTCGGGCAGGACTTGACCGGACCTACATCAGCCAACTAGAACGCGGTGCGAAGAGTCCCACGCTGACGACTATTGAAGCTCTCTCGCTCGCACTAGGCGTCGACCCCGCCTTGCTGTTGAAAGAGGTTCGCCTTCAAGTCGGCCCGCGCACTCCCACGGACTAAGCCCTTGGCCCGCGCGACCAGATCGACGTCCAGTGTGCGGGGCGGACCGTCCACCTGCCCGCTGCGGTGCTGACTTCGGCGATCAACACGACCCATGAGTTGATCGACGAACTCTACAGCGTCAGCCTCG
Organism: uncultured Phycisphaeraceae bacterium; assembly: GCA_964393765.1. Classification (GTDB taxonomy): domain Bacteria; phylum Planctomycetota; class Phycisphaerae; order Phycisphaerales; family UBA1924; genus JAHBXL01. The sequence continues at coordinate 4,791 of CAYMWG010000041.1, read as the reverse complement.
ACATTGCGGCGGTGCTCGGGATGCGCAACCTGAGCGCGTTCATTGGAGAGTTGGTGTCCGCGGCAATTATCAAGAATGCCGACGGTGTCTTTCGCGCCAATCCGCACCAGGATGGATACCCGGACCTGCTGCTCATGGATAAGCCCGGAATGGAAGAGTGGGAACGGTTGGCGATCCGGACGGGTGACAAAGCGCCGTTCAGCCCCTTCCGCTGCGGGGGGATCGAGGTCAAAGCGACCTGTGGGAGCGTGCCATCGCCCGCTGTATACCGAAAGCGCGACAAGTCACGACCCGCGCTGGGCGCCACGCGCGCACCCCATCTGAGTGGTTATGACTGGAAGGCGCATCATCGCGACACAAACAACCTCGTCGGGGTTGTCTGGGACTTTGTCGACGGTCGGCCACGCGTCGCCGCGATGTTCTATTCGAGCGCTCTGACGCGGGACGATTGGGGGAGAATCGTGACACCCCGCGATGGTGGCGGACGGACGACGAGCGTTTCCATCATCGGAAGGTCAGGCATCCGTAAGATGTACGCTGGATGGGTCTGCGTGCTGAAAACGGGCGGCTACGCCGAGTTCTTCAACAAGCGGAACGAGGCTCAACTCATTCCAACGGGCTGAGCGGCAAAGAGGAACCCGGCGTCACGCACGGCCGGGAAGCTTCCCCGATGGACTCGATTGAGGTGCTCAAGAATGCACTGTAGTCCTGCGGGCGGAACGCTCTCTCCGATTACCTCGCGGATCGTCTTGTCCGAGACTCGCCTCCCGTCCCGCCGCTTCCATTCATAGTCATATCTGGAGATCGTGTGCAGCTCGAACGCCTCATGCAGCGAGAGCACCCGATGCTGTTCGGGATGCAGCTTGTTGTCGCTGCACGCGTACGAAAGGTTGCGCGTGAGAGCGCTCGCTGGCCGATCAAACGACATACGCTTGTATGCGGAGGTGAATCCCCGCATGATGGAAGGTTGCCCCGCCCGCTCGACGCTCGGGCGCGGCAGCATCTTCCCGCAACGCTCGCAATACAGCGGGGTTAGGGTCGATGCCCGGTTCACCCCGCTGGCGTCGCGCCCCGCGATGTGCGTCGGATTTCTGTCCCACCCGCAGGACACGCACTGATTGTCGAACGCGCTCCGCTCGGGCTTGGTGTTGCACACCCACCAATACTTGACCGCGTCGAGTAACGGCACTCGATGAAACGGGAGCGAAGACTTTGCCGCGACCCGAGTGGCAGCATCGAGCGGCGGCAGGTTACCGATTGCTTCTCGCACGCTGACCCAGCGCCGCGTGCCGTCCCGTCCGGCCTGACTGTGGGTCGGCGCCGGCAGAAACGACCTCTCCGACTCCCACCATCGCCGCATGCACTCCGTGCGCGAGAAGATAGTAATGAGCCGTTGCCGGCGCTGGGGCACGCCATAATCGGCAAACTCGACGGTCGCGGCCCCGCCGACGTATTCCGGCCCCAAAGTACGCCTGATGAGTTCGACGATCTGCACCGCCTCGCCGTTGCCATCAACGACGATTGTGTCGGCCATTTCGGGCACGTTCTCGAAGAGCAGCACCTCGGGGCGAAGTCGGCTTGCCAGTTCCATCGTCGGTACAATCAGCCGATTTCGTTCGTCCAGCGGGGGCTTGCGCCCGGCGCGGACCTCGCTGAGCAGCTTCCCTCGCCCGTTCTTGGACATCCCTTGGCATGGCGGGGTCGCGTACAACAAGTTGAGCGGCTGGCCTTCCAGTCGCCGACGAACCGCGCTCTCAATCCGGTCCACCATGCTCCAGATATCGCCAGTGAGCGATTCTGCTTCGGGGAAGTTGTACTTGAACAGAGAGTGTCGCTCTTCCAGCAGCTCGTTTGAAACGAGAATCTCATAGCCGGCGGCGCGCAGTGCAAGATCGCCAATCCCACCCGATGAAAATAGACTCACTGCTGTTCCGGGGCGTTGCATATGAATACTATAGTCTACATCAATGTCGCTCCGCGACGAACTCTTCATACTCCTAACGATATCCTACTCGAACAAACAGCATCGTCAACGACACCTTTCGAGGCGGTTTGCTACTCGGGCTTGGCGGCAGACGCGCGCACGCGGGGTACTTCACCGTCCGCGACTGGTTGCGCGCGTCTCGCCGGGCTCCTAACTGTCCTCAAATCACGTTGAGCCTGTACCTTGACCGAAGATTCAGTTTCCGGTCCACGCCTCCCGACCATGACGGTCGGGTGCGCGGCCGGAAGGCCGCCCTTCTGATAAGGTCCCGGGGGCTGGGAGGCTTACGACACGGAGGCTCGATGGACGGGTACATGGCGACGTTGCGCATCATGCGCGCGGATGACTCGCCCGCTCTGTTCGCGGCGGGCGCACTGGGAAACCTTCAGGGCGTGAAGCACGCCACGGTGGACCGCGTCAGCGGCCAGGTGCTCGTGCGGTTCGACCGGGCGACGGTCTCGATCGGCGACCTTGTTCGCTGGATCGAGGACCAGGGCCTGCGCGTGGCGAGCGTCGCCCAGCAGCGCGAGGCCGCGACGCAGTCTCGCGCTGCGACGGCCTGAGCCATGACTTTCGGCGCGGGCGCTTGATCGTGCAATACCCTTTGGGCATGAGCAGTTTTCTGCGCGCCGTGTGTGCGATCGTCATTCTGGGATCGACAGTCGTGGTCGGCGCGTGCGCGGGCACGGGTGGGCCGCGCACCGGCCCTGACACGGAATCCAAGTCGATAGGCGCAAGCACGGACTTCGCCGCGAGGTTCGCGCAGCCGACATGGCCCGCGCCCAACGACATGCGCAACGCAACGGGCGCGCCGGGGCCGGGGTACTGGCAGCAGCGCGCCGACTACCGGATCAGCGCATCGCTTGACGCGGAGGCGAGGACCGTGACCGGCCGCGCGACCGTCACTTACACCAACAACTCGCCCCACGCTCTCGCGTACCTCTGGCTGCACCTGGAGCAGAACCTTTTCCGCGCTGACAGCGATGGGGCGCGCATGACCGGCCCCGGCGACCGCTTCGGCAATCGGGACGGCTTCGAGGGCGGGCTGGAACTGCTGGGCATCTCCGGCGCGGCGACCCCGGACGGTGCGCCCGATCCGGCGAGCGCTCTCGCGCTCAACGTCTACGGTACTGTCGCGCGACTGGAGTTGCCCGCGCCGGTCGATGCCGATGGCGGGCAGGTCTCCTTCACCATCGCCTGGAAGTTCAAGGTGCCCGACTATGGGTCGGACCGCATGGGCATCGACGAGGTTGCCGATGGCCCGATCTTCCAACTCGCGCAGTGGTTCCCCGCTGTCGCCAAGCACGACGACGTCTATGGCTGGAACACCCTTCCCTACCTGGGCGCCGGCGAGTTCTACACCGACTTCGGAGATTACACGGTTGAACTGGATGTTCCAGTCTCGCACCTCGTCGCGGCCACCGGCACGCTCGAAAACCCCGAGGACGTGCTAACGCCGCAACAACTCGAGCGGCTCTCCGCGTCCCGCGCCTCATCGGAGACCGTCGCCATCCGCGCGGTCGATGAGGTCGCCACGCCCCAGTCGCGCCCCACGGGGACCGACGGCCGCCTGACGTGGCGCTTCGACGCGGAGAACGTCCGCACGTTCGCGTGGTCGAGTTCCGCGGCGTTCGCGTGGGACGCCTGCTTCCTGCCGGGCGTTGGCCCCGGCTCAGACGGCGAGAATGGGAAGCGCGGGGCGGGGGGCACGCTCTGCCAGAGTTTCTACCCGCGCGAGGCCGCCGGCCAATGGAGCAAGAGCACGCAGATGGTCCGCGACTCCATCGACCACTACTCGCGCAGGTGGTTCGCGTATCCATACCCGACCGCCACAAACGTCAACGGCATCGTCGGCGGGATGGAATACCCGATGATGGCCTATTGCTCCGAGCGCGAGGACGAGCGCGGCCTGTGGGGCGTGACCACGCACGAACTCGGACACAACTGGTTCCCGATGATCGTCAGCACCGATGAGCGCCGGCACGCGTGGATGGATGAGGGCTTCAACACCTTCATCAACTACTACCACCAACTGGAGCGCTACCCCGACGACCTGCCCCGGCGCGGCCACCCGCGCCGCTGGTCGCGCGAGAACCCCAACCCCTTCTCCCAGCCCATCGACACGCCCGCGGACCTGCTGCTGCAAGGGACGCTGGGCGCAACGCAGTACGCCAAGACCGCGGTCGGGATGGTGCTGCTGCGCGAAGGCATCCTCGGCGAGGAACGCTTCGACGCGGCGTTCCGCGAGTACACCCGGCTGTGGGCGTTCAAGTCGCCCCGGCCGTGGGACTTCGCACGCGCCATGGAGAACGCCGCGGGAATGGACCTTGGCTGGTTCTGGCGCGGCTGGTTCTACTCGCCGGGCGTGCTGGACCAGGCGGTGACGACGGTGATGCAGCCGGGCGGTGGTGACGGGGAGGAGAGCCGCAACGCACGGGTGACGTTCGAGAACCGCGGCGACCTCATCATGCCCGTGGTGTTCATGGTCGAGTACACCGACGGCACGGACGAGATTCGCAGACTGCCCGTGCAGGTGTGGGCGCAGGGCGATTCGTGGACCACGACCTGGAATTGCAAGGGGCGGAAGATCCGGAGCGTGACGATCGACCCCGACGAGCAGTTCCCGGATGTCGATCTCGACAACAATGTGTGGCCATAGCCCGATTCAACGCTCTCCCCCCCTGCCGTCCCTACGTCCCGGGGTTCCGCCAGACAGATCGGCGTGGCGTGACCCGGTGGCGCATTTTCTTCGGTCATCCCTTGCCCTTCCCCATCCGCTTCCTCGACGTCCTGGCCCCGCCGCCCAG
>CAYMWG010000040.1:0-15033 GCA_964393765.1 uncultured Phycisphaeraceae bacterium | reverse complement strand
GACTGGATGACGGTGCCGAACCAGCCCCGGACAATCCCCTTTTCGCGCCGTTCCAGCCACGGGTTCATCTCGACCTTGGTCTGCTCCTCGCGGACGCCGGCCGTGGGCAGAAGCACCATCTCGTCCATGGCGATGGGCCTGCGGCACGAAACGCAACCGAACGCGCTTGGCACAAGGTGGCCTTTGGCCCCGGTCCCGTAATAGGACTGCGCGCAGTGCGGGCAGCAGAAGCGCACGCTGTTGAGGACGAACTCAAACTCGCTGGGCACGAAGCCGGTGCCGCACTCCGGGCAGCGGCGGTCGCGGATCTGCCACAGGGGATAGTCGCAGGACTTGCATCGCATGGGGGTTGCACCAGGGGAGACGATCGATCAGAAGGAGGGTGAGACCGGCGTGCGCCAGCGCGCGATCTCGGCCTTGACCGGGCGTCGATGGAGCCAGAAGAGGAGAAAGGCGGGTAACGCGCAGCCCCACGCGATGGCGAAGAGCCCGCCCATGATCGCACCGGACCACATGAACATGGGCATCGAGGCGGGTGAGCCGGGAGGGAGGGTGGACCCGCTGAGCGTGGTTTGGAGAATGCGCTGCTGGATCCAGATGCCCATACCGGTCGCGAGAAAAGTCACGATGATCTTCATCACCGACCACGACTTTGCCAAGGGCACGGCGACCGGACGATGCGCGGTGAGGCACAGGCCCGCTATGAGGAGCATGATCGTGAGCGCAAGTTTCACGGCCTCGATGGCCGCGAGCAGCACCATGTACTCCTTCATGCCGCTGATGGAATTCATCCCCGGGCCCATCGCGGGGTTCGCGGCCTGAATGCTTTCGAAGAACTTATCGAGCGTGCCCGTAGCGATCACGATGTAGTACGCGATCATGGCCAGCGACCCCAGCGTGCCGAGTCCGCCAAGGATCGCGCACAAGCTGCCGACGATTCCCGGCCACTGTGCGGGCCGATGCGGGACAGAAAGCCGACCGGGCACGGTGGGCGGCGCAAGAGGGGCGACGGCTTGGGTGATCGAATCGGGCGTCATACGTCGGTCTCGTGGATGCTGGGCATAGGCGTGGACCCGATCCCCCCGGCTTGTTCCGAAGCGGGGGGCGCGGCTTGCACGGTATCTTCCTCCGGCGCGAGCAACAGGAAGATGCCGCCCTTGATGCCGTCCTGCCGGAAGGCGATCCGACGCTGCTTCACGAGTTCGAGCATGGCCAGGAACAGCCCGATCATCTCGGAGCGGGAGCGGCCTGTGAAGACTTCGGCAAACTCGATCTCGGAGTTGCCGGTCCCGGCGATCTCGGCGGTCAGCGAGTCCGCGGCGCGTCTGCGCAGACGGTCCAGAATGTCCTCGGCGTGGAGTTCGACAGGCGTGTCGTCCATCCGAACGTGGTGCTCGCCGAGCCGCGCGAGGTCCACCGTCTCCAGGATGCGCGCGAATGCCTCGACCAGATCGATGAGGTCCATGTCCTCGAGTTCGGTCGGAACTTCGATGTCGGCTTCGTCCACGGCGGGCATCTCGGGCCGGGCGGCCGCGCCGAGCGGGAATCGACGATCCCAGTCGCTCCGGCGATCATCGAGTTTCTCGGTGGCATCGCGGAACCTCTTGAACTCGAGGAGTTGCCGGACGAGGTCCGCGCGCGGGTCGCCATCGCGTTTCAGCACCGCGGCCTCGCGGGCAGCAGGCTCTGCGTCCTCGTCGCCCGAAAGTGGCGGCGCGAGCATCCGCGACTTGATCTCCATCAGCGTCGCCGCCATGACCAGGAACTCGCCCGCGCGCTCGATATCCAGGCGAGCGGGCTCAGCGCCCTCGACGGGGGTTGTCAGTTGTGCGAGGTAGTCAAGGTACTGCCCGGTGATGGCCGCGACGGGGATGTCGTTGATATCGACCTCCGCGCGCCGGATCAGGAACAGCAGGAGGTCCAGGGGGCCTTCGAATGCCTCCAGTTTGACCTTGTACTCGGCGAACATCCACGGCTCCTCTACGTCGGTCAGTCTTCGGTCCCGCCGGCAACCCATGGGAACCGGGGCCTAGGAGTCTACCCTTTCCCGATGCCCGGTTCGCGCACCATCGTCCCACCTTCCGCAGGCGAACGCTCTGACCGCGCACCCGCGGCGAAGTTGACATCGACCGATGCTCCGATCCCACCGGAAACTCGGGCCGGCGAACTCGCGTTCGTGCGGAAGGTGCTGGAGGCCGAGGCGGGGGCGGTCGCTTCGTTAGGCGCGATCATCGCCAAGGACGGCGGCGCGGCGTTTGGCGAGGCGGTTGGCCTGCTCGTCCGTTGCGCGGAGACCCAGGGGAACGTGCTGGTGACAGGCCTGGGCAAATCCGGGCTGATCGGCCAGAAGATTTCGGCGACGCTCGCGTCACTGGGGATCGCCTCGCACTTTGTCCACCCGGCGGAGGCCGCGCACGGGGACCTCGGGCGGTTCCGCGCGGCGGATGTCTGCATCGCCCTGTCGTACTCGGGCGAGACGCCGGAGGTTGTGGCCCTGGCCTCCATTCTCCGGCAGGATGGCCTTCCGATCATCGGCATCAGCAAAGGCTCGGGCGGGTGTGTGGGAGGGAGCAGCGGCAGAGGGCGAGAGAATGCGGCACTCTCGCTGGAGCGGCTCGCGACGGTGAGCCTGGCGATCGGGGATTGCGACGACGCCGCGATCTCGCCGGCGCCGACCTGCTCGACGACGGCCACGCTGGCCATGGGCGATGCACTCGCGTTGTGCGCTGCGCGCAGGCGCAACTTCACGGATGCCGACTTCCGCAAGCGGCACCCGGGCGGCTCGCTGGGCGGGCTCCTCCAGAGCGTGGACAGCGTGCTGAGGTTCCGCATCGGCAAGGGCCTGACGGCGGTCCCCGACGATGTCACGATGCGGGAGGCGCTGGAGGCCGCGAACGTCCCCGGTGTGCGCAGGCCCGGCGCGCTGCTGCTGGTCGATCGCGCAAGCGGCGTCCTGTCGGGGATCTTCACCGATGGCGATCTGCGGCGGGTGGTGCTGCGCGCTGAGGGCGAACTCGGCCGTCCAGCGCGGGAACTGATGACCCGCCAACCAAACACGCTCCGCGATACGGACCTGGTGCGAGATGCTGTGAACATGGTGCGAGAGCACCGGCGCGACGAGATCCCCGTGGTCGATGAGGCGGGCAGGCCGGTAGGGATTCTCGATGTGCAGGATTTGATTGCGATGAGGTTGATTGAGGCGGAGTGAGCCCTTGAAATCAGCAAATCAGCAAATCAGCAAATTCAGAAAACTGGAATGCGAGCATTGTTCTGGAGGGCCGCGAATGGCGCGTCTGAAGACAGAACTCCTGGAGAGATTTGAGGCGTACGCGGATTGAGTCGCTGACGTGGGCGAAGAACTTGATCGGCAAGGCCGCTTTCGGCGTGTGGTCGAACAGGTGGTGGCCTGCGGAACATCTGTCGGGGCGAACGCATTCGAGGCCGACGAGGCGTTGAGCAGTGCAGACTTTTGCAAGCCCCTTGGAATTGTGTTCAGAGAACTTGCGGAGACGAGATTCTGGGTGCGATTCATCGGGCGTCGCGGTTGGATCAAGGAAGCACGCCTAGCGGGCGTGGTCGCTGAATGTGGTGAGTTGCGGGCAATCTGCGGTGCGATGGTGGCGCGCACGAGGCGTCGAATCGCCAAGAAGTGACGCCTCCTATTTGCTGCTTTGCTGATTTGCTGATTTGCTGCTTTCATGGCAAACCCGACCATCCAACTCCTTGCACTCGACGTCGATGGCGTGCTGACCGACGGCTCGATCCTGATCGACGATGAAGGGCGCGAGATCAAGCGGTTCAACGTGCGCGACGGCCTGGGGATCACCACCTGGCTCCGGCTCGGACTACACGCGGGTGTGATCACGCGCCGGGCGGGCAACGCGGTGACTCACCGCATGCGCGAACTGGGTGTACAGCATGTCGTGCAGGGCTGCATGGACAAGCGCGAGGCCGTGACGGTGCTTGCGCGCGAATGCCGGGTCGAGTTGGCCGCAACGGCTTTCATCGGCGACGACTGGCCGGACCTGCCTGCGATGGGGATCGTGGGCCTGCCGATCGCGGTGGCGGATGCCGCGCCCGAGGTGAAGGCGGTGGCCAAGTTGATCACGGTTGCGCCGGGGGGGCGTGGTGCCGTGCGTGAGGCGGTCGAGCACCTGCTCGATCTCAACGGGATGCGGCATCAGGCTCTGGCATTCTTCGACTGAGGACTCACGTCACCCAGTAGAACTTCCATTCGCCGCGCTCCATCACCACCCAGAGTTTGCGAAATCGCGTGTCCTTCGCCGCGGCCCCGGTGAGTTCGAGCACCCACACGCCGCCGCCGGGCTGCCTGAGAATGACGGTGGGCGAGCGTTCGGCCATCGGCATCCGAGCGAAGAGCATGGCGATATCGCGCCGGTGCTCCCGCAGGTGCGCGACGATCGCCGCGGGTGTCTCGCCGCGCGACTCGTACTCCGCGAGCGTGCGCGTGCTGAGGAGTTGCTTGACGATGATGTCGGTGTTGTCCTCATCGAGTTCGCGTTCGAGGTGGGACATGAGCGCCCGGACGGACTTGCACAGCAGCGTGCGCGTGCCGTCGGGATGCTCGATGATGCTGCCCTGGGGCGGCGCGGCGGTCGGATCGGCGTAGCCCCGCGACGGGTCCACAGGCGGGGTGCTGTAGGTCACCCCTGAGAGGCCGGTGAAGAAGGGCTTGTAGCGGGTCACGGATTCCTCGGCCTTGCAGCCCGCGAGCGCGGAGAGGCCCGTGACGATGATCAGCACTCTCGACAGAGCGGGCGGCAAGGCTCGGATGGTCACCGTCGAGCGCAGGCCGTGCAGCATGTGCGAGGCGAATGACATTGACGCCGCGCACAACGCAGATCCTCTTCGCCCCAACGGGGCGCGGGAATGTAGGCACGGGTAAGCGCAGCGCAACCCGTGGAAAAGGTCGCCCTCGATTCCAGGATGTCCTTCGCGTTCGGCCCCGGCCGGGGCGGAAAACGCGGGCTGAGGCGGACCGACCGACCCCTTCGCCCCTTCCGGGGCGAAGTGTTCCAAGGGACAAGACTCGTGGGACCGCGTCCGGTCCACGGCCTGCGGTCGCCCCCGTGGGGGCTGACCTTGCCCGCGGCTACAGCCCACGGCCCCTGCCGGGGCCAAAGCCGATGCAACGAGCGATGTAAGTCGAATCCGCCTCATATGCTCACCGGTTGGGGCTGACCGACTTCGACCGGCACCAGGGTGGGGTCCGCGATGCCGCGACGCCAGCGGTCATGCACCTGCAACTGTTCGCTTGCACCTGGGCGGTCGGTTCTGGTGTGGCACCCGCGGGACTCCCCCCGCCAGTGCGCGGACCTCGCCAACAACGCGGCCACCAGCAGCATGTTCTGCGTCTGCCAGCCCTCGGGGGCATCAAAGATCTTGTCGAGGGTGTAGCGTGCCCAGAAGTCGATCATGTCCCCAACGTCCGCGAGGCGTGCGCCGGATCGTTCCACCCCGGCGTTGCGCCACATGGCCGAGCGCAGCGACGAGATCACATCGGAGAGGTCGATCTCGCCGTGGTCCGAGGGCCGGATGTCGCTGATGATCGGCACGGGTGCCGGGGGGGCACCGGAGCGCCACTGACTGCCGTTGCTGCCGCCCCCCCCCAACAAGCCGCGTTGAGGCTGCGCGGGCGGCGATCCCGCAGGGCCAGCCGCCTCCCGTCCCGCGATCTCGCCCATGACCAGACCCTCCAGCAGCGAGTTGCTGGCCAGACGGTTGGCCCCGTGCAGACCGGTGCAGGTCACTTCGCCCACGGCATACAGGCCGGGCACGGTCGAGCGTCCGTGCATGTCCGTCACAACACCGCCGATGGCGTAATGCGCTGCCGGGTTCACGGGGATCAGATCGGTCGCGGGGTCGAGGTCAACCGAGGCGAGGAGCCGGGCGATGCCCGGGAATCGGGCGGCGAAGTCGCTCAGGTGCCGCACGTCCAGGAACACATGCGTCCCTCCGTGGGTCGCCAGTCGCTGCGCGATCGCCAGACTCACAACATCGCGCGGGGCGAGTTCGGCCATCGGGTGAACATCCAGCATGAACCGGTGCCCGGACTGATCCAGCAGGTACGCGCCCTCGCCTCGGATCGCCTCGGTGATGAGCGAGCGCGGCCGCCCCGCCAGGTAGAGCGTCGTCGGGTGAAACTGAACGAACGCCAGGTCCGCAACGGTCGCGCCCGCGCGGTACGCCATCGCCAGCCCGTCCGCGGTGGCGGAGCGCGGGTTGGTGGTTTCGCGATAGAGCATCCCCGCGCCGCCGGCGGCGAGGATTGTCGCCCTCGCCCAGATCACCTGCAGGCCGTAGCGCGGGTGGTGGGTGATTGCGCCCATCACCGGCGAGCCGGGCTCTGCGGAGGGTGCTACCAGGTCGAGGGCAAAGCAGTTCGCGAAGATGCGCACGCCGGGGAACGACTGTGCCCTTGCGATCAGGCAGCGCGCCAGTTCTCGTCCGGTTGCATCGCCATCGGCGTGAAGGATGCGCGGCCGGGAGTGCGCGCCCTCTTGCCCGAGCGCGAGCGTCCCGGACTTGAGGTCAAACCTCATCCCCCAGTCCAGCAACTCGCGGATGCGCGCCGGGCCGGCCTCGACGATGTGGCGGACCACCGGCTCATCACACAATCCCGCGCCGGCAGCCAGCGTGTCCCGCACATGAGCGTCGGTCGAATCAGCGGGGTCGATGACTGCGGCAATGCCGCCCTGTGCCCACGCGGTGTTCGAGTCTTCGCCGGCCTCGGGGGTCTTGGTGACGAGGATGACTTCTTTGCCCTGTTCGGCCGCGGCGATCGCAGCGCGCAACCCGGCTACGCCGCTCCCGATCACCAGCACATCGGTGAAGATCTGCGGCAGGAGCGATGACCGGAAGGGGATGAGGTACCGGCGCTGATCGAAAATCGTGTGCATCGCCGGTGAATCCTAGGTCTTCGATGAGAACGTGAAGGGGTGGGGCGCGCTGATCAACGCGATCGCTCGGTTGAGCGACAACACGCGTCCGATCCGACGAACCCAGACGAAGCAGACCAAGCAGAAGAAGCAGAGAAGGCAGGAACACGGATGGAACAGATTTGGAACAGATAGAACAGATGAAGAAGGATCGGTCTGCCCTTCTGACCTTTCCCACGAAGGGTGGACATGGGCAAGGTCGGATGCATCTGTTTCCCATCTGTCTCAAATCTGTAGAATCTGTGTTCTTGCCTTGACCGGTTTCTTCTCCTCTGCTGCCCTCTGCTCACTCTGCTCCCTCTGAGTTCCTTCTGAACGATCTAGCGACCCGCCGGTGTCGGTGGCGGCACACCCGGCAGCATGCGGTCCAGTTTCGCCCTCAGGAACCAGACGTGGTGCTCGAGGTGCCAGGTGGCGTAGTTGCAGATGATGCGAACCGTCTGCGGGCCGCGCTCGGGGTGCATGCACGCGCGCTGCCACTGGGCGGGCGTGAGCGTGGCGAGCCAGTCTGCGTGCCAGCGGCGGAGCGTGTGGATCACTGCGACATAGCCCGCCAGCGGGTTCGCGGGGCCGGTGTGCCGTCCATCGGGGGTCTGCGAACCGTACAGCCCTGAGTCGATGTACGCGTCCTCATCCCACGCGGCGTGGACGGGGTTGTCTTCGGCGACGGTGCGCCGCATCCGGTGGACGAACGCCAACTCCGCATCGGCGAGATGGCCGATCAGCACTCGCACCGGCCAGCGCCCGACATCGGCATCTGGCAGGAAGGCGGCATCGGCCTGCTCGTTGGAGAGTTTGAAGATTCGGGCATCGAAGTTCTCCACGCCGCGGCGGTAGCGTGCGAGGAGTTCCGTATCGGAAAGCGCGGCGAAGGCCTCGAAGGCGGGCTTGGGAGGACGACCGGCGGGGGTGGGCAGGCTCATGGTGGAACGGTACCCGCGCCGGAGTAAGAATGGGCGATGGTGTGATGGGAGCAGGCAGGCACGATCGGGATACGCTCCGCCATGACCACACTTGCCCCGGCGATCCGTCTACCCGCTCTGCGCGTCGTGACGATGCCCAAGGACACCAACGCCTACGGCACCATCTTCGGGGGCGTGATCCTGAGTTACATCGATCAGGCCGGGTTCGTGGAGGCACGCCGGCACGGGATGCACCGCTGGGTCACTGTTGCCATGGACCGCGTCGAGTTCAAGAAGCCAGTGCAACTCGGGGACGTGGTGGCTTTCTACGCCTCCACCACCCGTGCGGGGACGACGAGCGTTACCGTGAAGGTGGAGGTCGAGGCCGAGCGGTTCCAAACCGGGGAGGTAGTTGCCGTCACCGAGGCGACGATGACGCTCGTGAGCGTCGGGCCGGACGGACGGCCGCTCCCGTTCGCCTCTCCGCCCACCATCCATCACCCGGCGATCTGATTCGCGCAGCCCGGGGAACGGGCTATGGGCGGATGCACGCCGCTTCCGCTACGATGCGGGCATGTCCGAATCGTCCTTTCTGACCGTCGGCGATCATGTCGGCTTGCTCCTGGGATCCGTCAGGTGCGAGAAGGTCGGCGCTCGCGAGGCCCAGATCCTCGAGCACGAACTCGACACGCTCGCCCCCTCGCGCGGCTGGCGCATCATCCTCGACATGGCGGAGGTGCAGATGGTCGCCTCGATGGGACTGGGGCTGCTCGTCTCGGTGCATAAGAAGGCCAAGTCCGGCGGCGGGGCACTGGTCATCTGCAACATGCGGCCCGAACTCCTCGAACTCGTCCAACTCACGCACCTGCACAAGGTGCTGAAACTTGTCCCCGATCGCAACGCAGCGCTGAAGGCTGTCGTGCTGTGATCGCGGGGAGCACACATGCCCGGATCGGCGAGAGCACTCGTGCCCCCGGATGAGTCCTCTCCGGCACCCGCCCGCTTCGCCGTGATGCTCTCCGGCGGCGGACGCACCCTCGCCAATCTGTTCGAGCATATCGAGGCGGGTCGCCTGCGCGCCCGTGTCGTCCTCGTCATCGCTTCGCGAGAATGCCCCGGCGCGGACCTTGCGCGTCGCCGGGGTGTGCGCGTCGCGGTGCAGCCGGGCGAGATTGCTGCCGAAGCGCTCGCCGGTCTGCTGACCGAAGCAGGTGCGGAGTGGATCGTGCTGGCCGGGTATCTTCGTCAAGTCCGGGTGCCACCGGGGTTCGATGGGCGCATTGTGAATATCCATCCGGCCTTGCTGCCGTCGTTCGGCGGGGCGGGTATGTACGGCCTCGCCGTCCACCAGGCGGTGCTGGATGCCGGGTGCAAAGTCTCCGGCTGTACCGTGCATCTCTGCGATGCCGAGTACGACCGCGGCCCGATTGTCCTGCAAAGGACCTGCCCGGTCGAGCCGGGGGATACCGCGCAGACGCTTGCCGATCGGGTGTTCAAAGTCGAGAGGCGAGCGTACCCGGATGCCCTGGAACTGCTTTTTTCCGGCCGCGTAAGGGTCGATGGCCGGCGGACGGCGATTCTTCCAGATCCGGCTGCCCCGGTGTGTATCGCCCGGACCTAAAGGGGAAACCAGGACATGCCGAACTTGCGTCGCGTGCTGCTGGTCGGACTGGTGTGGCTGTCACTCTTTGGAGCGGAGACTTCATCAGCAGCGCCGCCCGCCTTACCACCCGCTCAGCCCTCTTCCGAAGGCGACGCAAAGCCCGCACGCACCCGCGCGGAGCACGAGAGCAGGTTCCTTGGCGCGATGCGCCGCGGCGATCTGCCCGCCGCGGAGCAGAGCCTGCGCGACTGGACCGCGTCGGATGGCAAGAACTTCGTGCCGTGGTACAACCTCGCGTGCGTCCTCTCGATCCGCGGCCAGATGCCCGAAGCCGAGAGCGCACTCCAGCGTGCGGTGGTCGAGGGGTTCAGCGACCTTCGCCTGCTGATGACCGACCCGGACCTTCGGCACCTCCGCACCAGCGAGACCTACCTCGCCATCATCGAGGGCTGGGATCGCATCATCGACTCACGCGCCGATTCGCAACTCGACGCGGCCCGCAAGGCTTTCCGCGGCAAGCCCTACCAGTTCGAGAAGGATGCCGACCTTCGGCTCCTCTATGTGAGCGCGTTCGATCCCGCGACGTTCGCGCTGGCGAAGGAGGAAGTCGCGCGCCTGACGGTCTGGTGGAACACGCTCGTGCTGCCGGCTGATGAGCCGTGGCGCACGGGCAACGCGAAGGTTGATGTGATGCCGGATCCGGGACAGTTGGCTCCTGGCGGGCTCTCTGACGCACTGCCGCGGAGCGGGCGCAGCACTCCCTGGGTCATGGTCGTGCTTCCGACCCGCGCTGACTACCTCGGCTGGGCGACCGCACGCTATGGCGATGCGGCCGAGCGTGTGGGCGGGGCGTACAGCCACGATGAGAAGCGGCTCGTGGCGATGGACCTTGGCGCGACACTGCGCCACGAGTACTGGCATGTCCTGCATTGGCGGCACATGGACCAACTCGGGCAGCGTCACCCTGCGTGGGTGATGGAGGGGCTGTGCAGCCTTGTCGAAGATATCCAGGCACTGCCCGATGGCGGATTCCGCGCGATGCCGAGTTGGCGCACCAACATGGCCAAGCGTCTGGGCAAGGGCAGCTCGCTCATGCCCTGGGACGCGCTCTTCGCGATGGACCAGAAGCGCTTTGTCGGTTCCAAGCCGCTG
Organism: uncultured Phycisphaeraceae bacterium; assembly: GCA_964393765.1. GTDB lineage: Bacteria > Planctomycetota > Phycisphaerae > Phycisphaerales > UBA1924 > JAHBXL01. Next base: position 4,417 of record CAYMWG010000040.1, on the reverse strand, counting down.
GCGTACTACGCGCAGGCTCGGGCGGTGTTCATGTTCCTTGCCGAACGAGGTAAACTCCGCGATTGGTACTCGGCGTACGTCAAGGGCTACGGCGCGGACCCGACCGGCGCGGCTGCATTCGAGTCGGTTTTCAACGAGACAACCGCCGACGTCGAGGCCGACTTCCGTGCCTGGCTGCGGGAGGTTCCGAGCGTCGCCGAGGAGATCCGGCCCGGCATGGCCAACGTGCCCTTCGACGTCGGTCCGGGCACCGGCGACGGCGTCGCGATCCAGAGCGCGCCGCGCGGCAAGTCCGGCCGGGCATCGGGCTTGAAGATGCGGGACACCATCACCGCGATCGACGGCGAGCCGGTGCGCGACCTGAACGACTTTGTACGGATCCTCGGCGAGAGAACGCCGGGGCAGGAAGTCTCGGTGTCGTACCGCCGCGTCAAGACGAACGCTCAGGCGACGGTGACGCTCGTCCGGCAGCCCGAATGAGACGTACTGCGCATACTCGAGGACGAGCGGAATCCCGGCGTCTCTGAGGCCGCTGCGGCCTTGCTCGCTCAGAGGCCACCGCTTCAGCGGTGGTAACAGCGGGATGTGGCTCCCGCGCGATGACACTGCTGCCCTAACCCGTTTTCAACTGGCTTCGTGTCTGGTGGCTTCGGCCGCGGAGAATCTGTTGAGTTCCTGGGTTGTGGATGGATCAACACTCTGGCCCGACCGTTCAACGCTCCGCTCCTACACTCCGCTTCCATGGCATACACCGTTCTCGCCCGGCGTTACCGCTCGCAATCCTTCGATGAGGTCGTTGGCCAGGAGGCCATCGCCCAGACGCTCCGGAACGCGATCGACCAGAACCGTGTCGCGCACGCGTACCTGTTCACGGGGACGCGCGGCGTGGGCAAGACCTCCATGGCCCGTCTGTTCGCCCGCGCCCTCAACGCTATAGACGACAATGGCAAGGAAAGCCCAGAGATCGCGGCGGCGATCATGCGGGGGCAGGACACCGATGTCATCGAGATCGATGCCGCGAGCAACAACTCCGTCGAGCAGGCGCGCGAACTGATCGCCAACAGCGTGTACCGACCCCTGCGGGGCCGACGCAAGGTCTACATCATCGACGAGGTTCACATGCTCTCGATGCAGGCGTTCAACGCCCTGCTCAAGACCATGGAAGAGCCCGCCGACCACGTTGTGTTCATCCTCTGCACGACCGAGACGCACAAGGTTCCCGCGACTATCCAGTCGCGCTGCCAGCGGTTTGATTTCCGAAACATCGCGACCTCCAAGATCGCGGCCCACCTGCGCGAGGTGCTCAAGGGCGAGAAGGTCGCGGCCGAGCCCGAACTGGTTCACATGGTCGCGCGCCTCGGCAACGGCTCGATGCGAGATGCGCTCTCGCTGCTGGACCGTCTCCTCGCGGCAGGCGACAAGAAACTCACCGTCAACCTTCTGGAGCAACTTCTCGGCACGCCCGACGGCCAGATCGTCGGCGCGCTTGTCGACGCGATCGCGGACGGGGATGCGTCGGTCGCGCTGCGGAACGCTGATGCCCTGCTGCAGCGGGGCGTGTCGCCCGAGCAACTCCTCGACACGCTTGCCGACCGATTCCGCGACCTCATGGTGATCGCCGCGTGCGGGCCGGAGACGGACCTCGTCGAACTCAGCGACGAGTCGCGTGCGCAGGCGGTGAGCGTTGCGGCCCGGTTCGACACCGCGGGCCTCACGCATCTCATCGCGGTCTGCGACAGCGTCCGCCGGGCGTGCAGGGAGTCAGCCAGCGGGCGCGCGCTCCTCGACGCGGCGATCGTGCGGATGGCGATGGCCGACAAACTCGCCGATGTCGTGGCGCTGGTGGCGGGCGGGGGCATTGCAAGCGCGAACGGGAGCGCAGCGCGAAAAAAATGATTGGGGGGGACGCGGGGAATGGTGGCAGGGCCGCTCCATCAGCCCCGGTCCCCGCGGCCCTGCGAGAGTTGCCAGCGAACGAAACAACCATTCCACCGGTCCAGCCCGTTGTTTCAATCCTGTCCGCGCCAGTCGAGACTTCGGCCTCAACTCCTCGCGCGGATATGGGAAAGGTCTGGGCCCGGATCCTCCGCGCTCCCGACATGCCGACTGTGCTGCGGACGGTCCTGACCAACCTTCGCCCTATCTCCTACGACAGTGCTGCCGGGCGGCTCGTACTCGCCGGCGCGCCGCGGTACGCCGAATCAGCGATCTCGCGCATGGCCCTGGTCCTCGCCGCATGCCGGAGCGTGTTGGGACGCCAGATCGAGGTTGTGGTGGACTCGGATGATCCATCCGACGAAGTATCGCCGCCAGTGCCGAACACCCCGGCGACCGGGCCGGACGCCGGGCGCTCCGAGGGGGGGCATGAAGTAGTTCCGGAGCAGCCTGCTGAGCCGCTCGCGCATCCCGCTCAACACCCGCTTGTGAAAGAAGCCATCGAACTGTTTGGTGCGCGGATCGTCGACATCCAGCATCGCCGCCCCAGCCCTCCGCACGCGCAACCCAACCCACAAGGATCGTGATGTTCGAGCAACTCAAGATGGCCGGCGCGCTCGCCGGGCTGATGAAGAACAAGGAGGGCCTGAAGGCCGCGGGCGAGCGCATCCGCAGTCGCCTGCGCGAGGTGCGCGCCGCGGGCGCATCCGGTGGCGGGGCTGTGCGCGTGACCGCGACCGGAGAACTGCGGATCGAGTCGATCCTCATTGAGCCTGCGGTGGCCGCCGGTCTGGCCGAACCGGCAAGCCGCGCCTATGCCGAGCAACTGATCGCCGAGGCGGTGAACAACGCGCTCGATCAGGCAAAGGCGATCGCCCAGCGCGAGGCATCGAAGGAAGCCGAGGCGCTGGGGCTTCCGGGCATGGACGGGCTTGCGGGGATGCTCGGGGGATAGGCGCATTCTCCCCTGATCCCTCCTCCTACCTTCCCACTGATTTCTGCTTTCTCTTTCCTCCTCACCGATCCTCTACCATGCAAGCGATCCGCCGCCACGGCGGATAAGCACTTGCAGGTCCATCTCACCACGCGACACACGCATGCGCCGACGCAAGATCACAGGCAGCCACCCCACCTTCGAGGGCATCAACGCGACGCCCCTGATCGACGTGGTCATGTGCCTGATCATCTTCTTCCTGGTCGTCGGCAAACTCGCGACCGATCGCGGGTACGCGGTGCCGTTGCCCGGGTCCTCAGTTGGGCAGGACGAGACCTCCGCGAGCATCCTGGTCGTCACCGTGGCACAACTCGCCGGCGGGCGTCAGGCTTCCGGCTCCATCTGGGACCGCCTGGGCATTACCGTGCAGGCCGATGGCGAGGTCTGCCCGGATGTCGCGTTCCTCGAAAGCGCGGTCCGCGCCAAACTCCGGCAGGCCCGCGATACTTCCATCCAGGTCCGCGGCGACAGGGCCCTGCAGTTCGGGCAGATCGAGCCCGTGCTGCGGGCTTGCGGGCAGGCGGGCGCCAAGAGCGTCCGCTTCGCCACGGAGAAGGAGCCATGAGCGCCCGCCGCCGCAACCGCGAGTCGGTTCTCCGCAGGCGCGATGCCCTGCACAACTACTCGCTGCACTTCGGTCCCAACATGACGCCCATGGTGGACATTGTGATGGTCATCCTGATCTTCTTCATGGCCACCGCGGCGTTCATGGGCAGCGAGTGGTTCCTCAGGGCGGCCATCCCCTTCGAGGGTGGGCGCGGCGCCGACGCCAAGAAGCCCAACGACCCCCTGGCGATCCCCCTCAAGCCGCTGGACGTGCTGATGGACGCCGGCCCGGACGGGCGCACGTTCGTGTCGTTCCTGGAACTTCGGCGAGCAAGCGTTGACGACTTCATCGCCCGTGTCTCGCAGTTCCCACGCACGGAGACGACCGGCGAGTTGGAAGTAATCATCAAGCCCACGCCCAGCGTGCCGTATGCCGATGTCGTGCGCGTCCACGCCGCGTGCGATGCCGCGGGGATCTACAAGGTGGGGATCACGGTGGCGCGTCGCACGGATGCCGCCGCGCCGATCAACCCATAGAACCGCGCTGGGGGGCGGGCCTATCACTCCGCGTGGACGTCTCCGTTCTGATCCCGACCTTCGGACGCGCGGCCAAACTCGCCAGGTGCCTTTCGCGCCTGGCGCACCAGGACCTTGACCGCTCGCGCTTCGAGGTTCTCATCGGCGTTGACGGCCGGGATGAAGCGAACGAGCCTGATGATGAGGCCTCGCAGGCCGTCCACGCGATCGCCTCGACGAGCGCCGGCGCGATGCGGGCGGTGGTTCACGAGTTCGACCACGCCGGCCCGGGCGCGACGCGGAACAAACTCGCGAAACACGCCGAGGGGCGCATCCTGCTGCTGCTCAACGACGATGTGCTGCCCGAGCCGGACCTGCTCTCGTCGCACCTGCGCGCTCATGCCGAGTTGTTGGGGGGGATGGGGG
>CAYMWG010000039.1:7637-15165 GCA_964393765.1 uncultured Phycisphaeraceae bacterium | reverse complement strand
TGTTGCTGCCCGTTGCGATCGCCGCGTACTGGAGCATCGGGTTGGCACGCATCTTCGCGCGGCGCGTGGCATTGCGGTCCTCCGGCAACCTCGGCCTCTGTGCCGAGTGCAGGTACGACTGCACGGGTCAGGCGCGGTGCCCCGAGTGCGGCTTGGCTGTCGGGAGCGCAGCCACCTCCAGAGACCGGCGAACGATCATGCGTCTCGCGGCCGCCTTCTGTATCGGAGTGGGCGTGCTGGCGTTGCTCCCGGGCTCCTCGGGTTCACTTTGGATGTCATGGCTCTTCTTCCAGGGACACCGCCCGGTTTCGCCCATGATCTTTGCCAGACCACATGAGGTCCTGGAGATCACCTGTGGTGACGAAACAATCCTGGTTGCATGGCGTGTTGAGTTCCTGCCGCCTGTCGGTAGACAGGCGGTGCCCGACTCGGTTGTGTCGGCTGTACTTGAACTGGAATCCGGGAGCGAGTCTCCTCACAATGTGCGAGTTGAACGCTTGCTCGCCGGCGTGTGGAACACTTCGGGATCAATGGCTTACCAGTTAAACATTCCCAGCGGTCCTGCTCAACTCAGATCCGGCATTCAAGCGTTTGAGGCGCGGCCAAACGATGCGTTTGGCAACACCATGATCGGACTTGAGTGCAGCGGCGTGTCGAATGTCCGGCGGTGGGACCCTCAGTCGGATGACCCGGACATCCGCAAGGTCGTGGCCGCGCTCGAAGCAGTCCCCCGCGGCACCGGCCAGCCGGACACAACGGTGGAGGGAGAGTCGCAAGAGTGAATGAATCGGTTGGTTTGGGTGACGAACCGCACGAACCGGCACGAAGGGGTGGCCTACAAGCGAGCAAGGCCGCTGAAGCAGTCTGAAACGCAGTTGGGAGTCCTTCAGTACACTGCGTTGCCCGTCCGGGGGCATCGGCGGCGCCCGCGGTCCATGCAAGCGCCGCCCGTTCAAGACCGCTTACCGCTCGTCGTTGAGGTTCATGGCCATCGCGGCATGGTTGCGGTACACCGGCAGCACTTCGTCGAGCAGCGCCAGCACCCGTTGGTCGCTCACCTCGTTCCTGGCGCGCTGGATTTTCTGGACCACTTCGCGGTGGCCCTTGCGCATCGACACCGTGAACTCGCGGTCGAACTCCGCGCCCCGGAGTTGACGCAGTTGCGCGAGGGTGTCCTTGTCGGACTCCCGCGCCCCTCCCCCCCCCATCTCTTCGCGCGACATCCGCTTGAACTCGGCGGGGGCCATGAGCGTCACGTTGGACTGATTGGCAACCGAGCGGACCCTGGCGTCGGCATCGGTGTGGTCGCGCACCAGTTGCGCCCCGAAGTCCCGGATCTGCTGGGACTGGCCGCGCTCGCGAGCGAGCCGCCCGGCCTCGATCTCCTCCTGGTTCTTGGCGTGCAGGAGCGAAAGAATCCTCGCCTCCGCGGAGTTGGGGCCGTTTGTTGTGGCGCGATTGTCCTGATCCACGGGGCGGTCGCGGTTGGCGGTGGTGTCCCGGTCGTTGCTGGAGCAGCCCGCACATGAGAGTGCGACAATCATCACGCCTGTGCATTGCCTGAGCATGTGTTCGTTCCTTTCAAAGAGTTACGAAAGGATGGCGCTGCTTGTAGGGCTGAAGGTGAAGGATCGCTGAGAAATGCGCCATCTTGAGTTGAGACGCTTCGGCGCAGAATGCGAACTGAAATCACTGATGATGTCGCCGTGGAGCGGCCCGAGTCGGCTGGGTCACCCTCACCCCGGCCCGCTCCCCGTGTGAGGGGGAGATTGAAGCACTTGGTGGGAATCCTCGACGCGCGTGCCGGTTGAGTCCGTGATCGTGTGTCGAAAGCCCGGCCGGATGGAGGCTGAGGCCCAACCGCCCCAGTTTTGGCCCGGACTTGGCGGCTTGGCCATCGCGATCATCGCGACCTGGTGGTCGGGGCTGAGCGCGAACCGTTTGGTAATGCGGGTAAGAACCGTTGTGACGGCTTCGATGGGGGTCGCCCCTTCTCGCATAAGTTCAACGGCGAGGAAGGAGCCGCAGGTGCCCATGATGAGTTCGCCGTTGCCGGTCGCGGCGGCAGCGCCCGCTTCCTGGTCCACATACAGCCCATGCCCGATGATCGGCGAATCGCCCACGCGCCCCGGCACCTTGAAGGCCATGCCGGATGTTGAGCACGCACCGGCGAGGCGGTTGTGCGAATCAAGCGCCAGCACGCTCACGGTGTCGTGCGACTGTTGCGGCCCGCTCCGTGCGGCCTCCTCGACGTTGAGCGGCGGGATCCAGCCCCGATACTTGTCGCGGTCGAGGTGCCGGGGGTTGCTGCGCCACTGCTCCCACTCGGCGCGTGCATAGTCTGTCAGGAGGCCCTTCTCCCCAACAGGCACGAAACCCTGTTGCTCGGCGAACCGGTCGGCATCCTCGCCGACGAGCATGATGTGGATGGTTCGCTCCATCACGCGGCGGGCTACAGCGCACGGGTTGGCGAAGCGGCGCAGGCACGCCACCGCGCCGGCGCGATCGGGGTTCTCCATGACGCAGCCATCGAGCGAGACACGGCCGGAGGCGTCGGGGAGCCCGCCGATGCCGACTGAGTTGATGGTCGGGTCGTTGTCCACTGCGCACGCCCCGGCGATGACGGCGTCGAGAGCCGTTCCGCCGCGGGAGAGGATGTCCCATGCGGGGGTGTTGGCGACGGGGCCAAAGGACCAGGTGGACAGAACTGCTAACGGCATGGCGGGAGGATACGGGAAGAATGAGGCGTGTTCCGGCATTGCCGCCGGGCAGCGAGTGTGGCCCATCGGCTACGCTGTAGCCCATGTCCCGCATTGACAGCATTTTCCGTGAACTCCGAGCATCGGGCAGAAAGGCCATCATGCCGTTTCTGTGCGGCGGCTATCCGACCACCGGGGTGGTCGCCGACTCGCTGCGGGAGCTTCAGGCTGCGGGCGCGAGCGTGGTCGAGATCGGCATCCCCTTTTCGGACCCCATTGCGGACGGACCGGTGATCGCCGCGGCAATGCATGAGGCCATCGCCGCCGGATGCACGCCTGCGACCGTGTGCGCCGAGGTACGGCAGGCTCGCGCTGCCGGCTGCACGCTGGGCATCGTGGCAATGGTGAGTGTGTCGATTGTGTGGCGGCTCGGCCCCGCGGCGTACTTCCGGCAACTCGCCGAGGCTGGGTTCGACGGGGTGATCCTGCCGGACCTGACGGGCGAGGAGAGCGGCCCGTGGCGGCAGGCAGCGAGCGAGGCCGGTCTCACCGCCACGCTTCTTGTAGCTCCGACTACGTCTCCCGAGCGTGCGGCAGGCATCGCCAGAGCGTGTACGGGCTTCGTATATGTGGTGACTCGGACGGGGATTACCGGCTCCCAAGCAACGGACGGACCCCACTCAGGCGCAGTGCAGGTCGCTCATCGAGTCTCGCAACTGCGACAGGTGACTGCCCTGCCGATCGCGTGCGGCTTTGGGATAAGCACCCCTGAACAAGTGCGGCAGGTGGTTCGCGAGGGCGGGGCGGATGCGGCGATTGTGGGAAGTGCTCTGGTCAAGCGGATGGGCGATGCGGCCCGTGACGGTGGGGATTCCGCCAAGGCGGCAGGGGAGTTCTGCAGGGAACTGGGAGCGGGGCTGGTGGGGTGAGGCCTGGAAAATTGGAAGTTGGAAGTGGGAAGTCGAAACTGGCTTGGCGACCACGTCCAACCGAAATCCACCGCTCTGGAGAGCGGTGCCACCAGAAGTCCACCGAAATCCACCGCTCTGGAGAGCGGTGCCACCAGAAGTCCACCGCGGAGCCACCAAACAGCACTTGCTCGGGCGAGTCCACACGCAACAATGACGACCAGAGAGGCCGCGGGACACGCTTTGTAGGAACGCACACACAGATTCCCGGGCGCGAGCGCGATGGAGCGCCGGCGCGGCCCGGGGGCGGCGGTCTTTAGAGGCACAGCCCGCGGCGGAAGGGCCACCATGTCGGTTGAGAACGGCAGTCATTCGGGCGGATCGATCCTGTCGGCGTCGCGGCACGAGAGTTTCACGGCCTCGGCGGCACCCAAGGCGCGCTACCCGCAGAATGGGCAGACAACTGGAGCCGGGCAGCGGGTGGACGCGTTTTACGCCGCGGATGTGTTCAATGACCGCGTGATGCGGCAGCGTCTGCCCAAGGACGTCTTCAAGCGCCTCATGGAAACGATCCATCGCGGGAAGCCGCTGGGCGCGGACCTGGCGGATGTGGTCGCCGCGGCGATGAAAGAGTGGGCGATTGAGAACGGGGCGACGCATTACACGCACTGGTTCATGCCGCTGACCGGGCTGACGGCGGAGAAGCACGACTCGCTGACGATCCCCGATGGCAAGGGCGGGACGCTGAGCGAGTTCGGCGGCACCGCACTGGTGTCGAGCGAGCCGGACGCGTCGAGTTTCCCCTCCGGCGGGCTTCGGGCGACTTTCGAGGCGCGCGGGTACACGGCGTGGGACCCGACGAGCCCGGCGTTCCTGACGCGGAGCGAGGGCACGGTCACGCTGTGCATCCCGACGGCGTTTGTCTCATGGACCGGCGAGGCGCTTGATAAGAAGACGCCGCTGCTGCGGTCGATGGATTCGATCAGTCAGCAGGCGATGCGGATCCTGAAACTCTTCGGCACAGAGGCGGGCGTGTCGCGCGTGGTGACGACGCTGGGCGCCGAGCAGGAGTACTTTCTGATCGACCGGGGCTTGTACTTCGCGCGTCCGGACCTGCTCTTGTGCGAGCGGACGCTGTTCGGGGCGAGGCCGCCAAAGGGCCAGCAACTCGAGGATCACTACTTCGGCTCCATCCCCGCGGCGGTGCTGACGTACATGACCGATGTGGAGCGCGAACTGTACCGCATGGGGGTGCCGGTCAAGACGCGGCACAACGAGGTCGCGCCGGGGCAGTACGAACTCGCGCCGGTGTTCGAGACGACCAACATCGCGTGCGACCACCAGATGCTGGTGATGGAGACGCTCAAGCGGGTCGCACCGCGCCACGGGTTGCAGGCGATCCTGCACGAGAAGCCGTTTGCCGGGGTGAATGGCTCGGGCAAGCACAACAACTGGTCGATCTCGACGGACACGGGGATCAATCTGCTGGACCCGCGCGAGGAAGCGCACACGAACATGCAGTTCCTGGTGTTCCTGTGCGCGGTCATCCGCGCGGTGGACCTGCACGCGGACCTGCTGCGGGCATCGATCGCCAGCGCCAGCAACGACCACCGGCTGGGGGCGAACGAGGCTCCGCCGGCGATCATCTCGATCTTCCTGGGCGACATGCTCAGTGACATCATCGAGCAACTCGAGACCGGCAAGACGCGGCGCACCATCAAGGGCGGTGCGCTGGACCTGGGTGCCCGGACGCTCCCGCACATCCCGCGCGACTCGGGGGACCGCAATCGCACCTCGCCATTCGCGTTCACGGGCAACAAGTTCGAGTTCCGCGCGGTCGGGTCCACGCAGTCGTCCGCATGGCCGAACACGATCCTCAACACGATCATCGCGGAGTCGCTCGATTACGCGGCGACGCGCCTCGAGAAGGCGGTCGGCGGCAAGCCGACGGAGGCCAAGTTGCAGGGCGCGGTTCGTGCGCTGCTCAAGGATCTGGTCCGCACGCACAAGCGGGTCGTCTTCAACGGCGACGGGTACTCGGCGGAGTGGCACACCGAGGCGGCCCGGCGGGGCCTGCCAAACTTCAAGGACACGGTGGAGTCGCTGCCTTCGCTCCGATCAAAGAAGGCCCTGGACCTCTTCAAGAAGTACAAGGTGCTCTCGAAGGCCGAGTTGGAGAGCCGCGCGGACGTGTTTGTGGAGAAGTTTGTCAAGCAGGTGACGATCGAGGCCGAGACGATGGTGTCGATGGCACGCACGATGATCCTGCCCGCCGCGCTGCGGCACCAGGCGCGGGTCGGCGAGGCGGTGGCTCAGACGCGCGCTGCGGGCGTTGAGAGCGGCGAGCAGCGGGACATGCTCCAGGGGTTTGTCGATCTGGTGTGCGACCTTTCCACCAAGATCGCTGTGCTCGAGAAGGCGATCGAGCACCACGATGCGGACCCGATGAAGCACGCGCGTCAGATCAAGTCGGAGGTGCGCCCCGCGATGGCGGAACTGCGCGGGGTGGCGGACGACCTGGAGACGCAGGTCGCGGCAGACCTGTGGCCGATGCCGACGTACAGGGACTTGATGTTCATCAAGGGATGATGGCGAGAAACGAGGTTGGCAGGTGCCGAGATGATGGGCTGGCGGCAGCGTGACGATTCGGGACTTGGGTTCCGCATGGTGCGCGTGAACGCTAAACTCCGTGCGAGCGGCCCCGTAGCTCAGCGGTTAGAGCCGGGGACTCATAATCCCTTGGTCGCAGGTTCGAGTCCTGCCGGGGTCATTGCTTGCTCGCCTCCCACCCCGTCTCACCCGCACGGCGCAAACCACGCACTCAGAAACTCGAAGATATCGGGAACACCCAGCACGCCCGACCCATCCTGATCCGCGGCCAAGTCTCCCGCAAACCAGTTGTTCAGGTACGCAAAGATGTCCGGCACATTCCGGATGCCGTTTGCATCCCAGTCCCCTTCGCAATATGTCGTGCTGAGCTGGCACGCGAGAAAGCGCCTCGAATGAGTGTCCTCGCCTTGGGGCAATCCGTGCCCGTCGCCAGGAATCAGACGCAGCGTGGCCACAACGCCCGCGGCGGAGAGTGATCCATGCAGCAACACGCTCTGGTTCATCTCCACGACAGGGTCCGAGGTGCCATGCGCAATGTGAAAAGGTGGGTCATCCGCCGAGACATAAAACCGCGGGCTCGCCGAGTTCACCAACGCGACATCGTCCGCCCATGCCGGATCGTTCTGATTTGCCACCACATCGCCCAGGCACACGCCCAGCATCGCCGACTCCGGTGACGCGCACGACAGGTGCCCTATCGTCGTGATGGCCATCATGTCCGCAGGTCCGAAGTAATCCACCACCGCCTGAACGCGGCTCGATTTGCCCTCGTTCCCTCCCACCGTCCCCTCGATCCCCTCCGCATCGCCGCTCGTCCCCACGAGCGCGACCAGATGGCCCCCCGCTGAAGAGCCCCACACTCCAAACCGCAAATCATCCAGTCCGTACTCCGCCGCATGCGAGCGCAGCCACCGGATCGCACCCTTGCAATCGTTGATCTGCGCCGGGTGCGAGTACGTCCCGCTCAACCGATAGTTGATGCCCACGACCGCAAACCCGAGCGGCATCAACTGCGCGGCCCTGCCCGCGGCCGAAGCCTTGTCTCCATTCTGCCACCCTCCGCCGTGGATCCACACCACAACAGGCCTTCCCCCCGCCGGAACCGGCCCCACAGGCAGATAAATGTCCAGCACCTGGCGAACTCCGCCGTCGCCGTAATGCACGTTGGCGTGCGTCGGCACGACTTGACCGACCACCGTCGAGGCAGCAGCACACGCCGTGAAGATCACCGCCGCCCAGAAACGTGAGTGCATGATCCTGCTCCTTGGCCCCGACGGCCAAACGCACCACTTGCACTCAGATTGCAAGGTC
>CAYMWG010000039.1:0-7537 GCA_964393765.1 uncultured Phycisphaeraceae bacterium | reverse complement strand
CGAAGATGTCCGGAACGTTGACCACGTTGTTGTGGTCGAAGTCGGCGGAGCAGTAACTGTCGTTCCGCATCAGGCGGATCGTGTCCTCGATTTCATCGGTGAAGACGAGGTCCAGGTCGCGATCATTGTCGAAGTCGAGGATCACCGCGCACGACGGGTTCGCATCGGCCATCCAGTCCTGCTGGGACACGAACGTGCCGTTGCCGTTGTTGCGGTAGAGTTTCCAAGTGCTGCCAGAGAAACTGGACATCACCCAGTCAAGGTCGCCATCGCCATCGAAGTCGCCAAGGTCGGTGGCGATGGCTGTTCCGGCGATGGGGTAGGTCACGGCGTTGGCCAGTCCGCCCACACCGTTGCCGAGCATGATGCCGCCGTTGCCCGATCCGTCGTTGCTCGACGCCACATCGACGTTCCCGTCGCCGTTGACATCGCCGAGGGCGATCATCCAAACATTGCCGCCCGCGGAAGCGGATGTGAGGAACGTATAGGTGCCGTTACCCTGCCCCTTCCAGATGCGCACCGTCTGGGAGTTGATGCAGCCGATGACGAGGTCGAGGATTCCGTCCTCGTCCATGTCGGCCGCGCCGAGGGCGTATTCGCCGCTGCAGCCCGCGTCGAAACTTGCCGCGGCGCCGAACACGCCGCTCCCGTTGTTGAGCATGACGGAGACGTTGTTGCCGGAGGTGTTGGAGGTGGCGAGGTCGATATCGCCATCGCCATCGGCGTCCATGACCGCGAGGCCGTGCGGTGCGCTGCCGACTGAGACCACCTGTCTCGGATCGAACGTGCCATCGCCATTGCCGAGGTGGATGGCGACGGTTGAGCCGGTGGTGTTCGCGGTGGCGAGGTCGATCAGGCCGTCGCGGTTGAAGTCGCTGGGCTCGTTGGGGCTGGCCTCGATCTCGTTGACCGTTGGGGTGAGGAAGGGGTAGTACAAGCCGGTGCTGTCCGCGCGGTTCAGGAACACGCGGATGTCCGCGGAGACCTCGTTGATGACCGTCAGGTCCATGAAGCCGTCGCGGTTGAGGTCGGAAGCCGCTGCGCCGTAGATGCGGGTGAAGTCGGCTGGCACGATGTTGGTGGTGATCGAGTCGATTTGCGTGAAGGACATCTTGCCGGGGCGCACGAATGTCATGAACTGGTACTGGTAGCCCTGAGCGCGGAAGGGCGAGCCGTCAGCGCCGCGGACCGAGTCGCCGATGGTCACCGTCACCGGCTCGCCGACGGTGAGTTTGCGGGTGGGGCGGATCGTGACTGTCTGATCGCCGTTTGAGTACTCGAACGTTCCATCGGCTGGGCCGCTCCAGCGACCGAAGGCCCAGAACGATTGGGGGGAGATGGTCGTGCGATTGACCGCACGATCAAAGGTGACGGAGATCGGCGTCGTGATGGGTGCGCCCGTGTGGCGCGCGGGCGAGGTGGAACTCACGCTGATGGTCTGCCCTTGGACATCGCCAACGAGTGCCAAAGCCGCGATAAAGACCGCGGTCCGAAGAATCTGATTGATCATGTTTGCTCACCTCCCACCACACCCTGATACAAACTCGAGCCATGCGGACCTTGCACCGCTCTGGAGAGCGGTGCCACCAAGCAAATCCACCTGTGCCACCAGGAGAGCGGTGCCACCCGGAGCATGCAGTATGCGCGCTCGTGCAGGGCATCGCCAGTGATTGCACCCCCGGGTCGACCCACTTTCACAATCCCGGGATGGTTCGCTTATTCGGAGCGGTCTCGCTGCATGAAAGACCTCACGAGGTTCCCCACCCCCCACCACCGGCTCGCTAGCGCTGGGATCTTGCCGCTTCCACGAGCGCACGGAAGATCGCCGCACCGGCCGTGGGGTCCGGTGTTCGCTCGGGGTGCCACTGCACACCGATGTAGAACCTGCGCGCAGGATCATCGATGGCTTCGATGACGCCGTCCTCGGCTCGCGCGGCGACACGCAGCCGTCCCGGCTCACTCACCGCCTGCCGATGATGGCTGACGACTGTGTTGCTGATCCTCGGGTCGGCGCCGGCCTTTCCCCCAGCCAGAATCCGCGCCAGCACGCCGTCATTGACGGTCGCGCGGATGCTGTGCCGCGCGTTGGCCGCGTGCTGATCGGATGTGGGCGTATCGTCGGGCATGTGCTGGTTGAGTTTGCCGCCCGCGCACAGGGCCATGAGTTGCATTCCGAGGCAGACCCCGAGCACCGGGGCTGCCTGGCGTGATTCGAGCTCGCGAAGAAGCGCGACCTCGTACTTCTGACGCGTTGTGTGCATCGCCGTGGCGCGCGGGTGCGTCGGTGCGCCGAACATCTCCATCCGCGGGTCGTCGCCCCCGGTTAGCACAAAGCCGCGGCACATTTCGAGTTGCTCGGGAATGAGGTCGAGAAGGGGCGGCAACACGATGGGCAGACCGCCCGCATCGGCCACCGCGCGGGAGTATGCCAATGAGCACTCCACGCGCAGAGAGCCTGGCTTGGGCTCCGAGACGTCGGGGGTGATGCCGATGATGGGGCGTTGATTGCCGGTCATTTGTGCAAGGGTCTCTGGAGTGTTCGCACGCCGCGGGTCGCGGAGCGGATCGCTACCAGATCGGCTTGGGGGGCGTCTTGCCATCGCAGATCCAGAGAAACGACAACGGCACGCGCAATCTCGGCGGGAGCATCGCGACCACGAGCAACCGTGCGAGGGTCCGACCCAGCAGCGCGCCCACGATCAGCGGGATCACCGCCAGCACGGCGGAGATCGGCAGTAATACCGGCCAGAGCATTCGCGCGGCAAGATCGGTGGCGTGCATCCACCGGCTCGGGCCGAGATACCCCATGCCGAAGAACGCCGCCGCGATCAATACCATCGGCAGATATGTGAGCAGGAGCCGCAAACCACGCCGATGCGCACACCCAACGGCCCATATCGACGCCAGCAGGAACAGCGGCACGAACGCGATCAGCCAGAGGAGGAACCCCCACCATCGCACTGCGCCCTGCCATCCGCCGACGGCATCCATGAGCGCTTCCCGGTCCTGTGACGCCCACCACTTCGCGTCGATGCTCGACCATCCGGATATCGAGCCTTGTGTCGCGCCCGCCAACGCCTGGTGCGCCTCGAAGTTGTTCGCGATCAACTCCGCCAGCGGGAGCGGTGCTGTTTCCATTGTTCCGACCGTGAAGCCGAAGATGATCCCCGCAATCCCACATGAAACCGCGATCGCCACCAGCAACCAGAGTGCCGCCGCGAGTGCGGCCCAGCGGTTGGCCCATCGCCCGAGCAGCGGGTATTCCAGGATCGATGTGACACTGCCGCACTCCGGGCAGCGCACGATGAGCATCGCATAGTGCCGTTCACGCACGATCGATTGTCCGACCAGGTTGAACAGGCAGCGGGCGCACGGCCTATCCGCCAGCAGCGTCGAGACCCGGTCCTCGATGTCGGCTCGTGACGCTACGCCCGCAGCAGGGGTTGGCTGGTCCATATCGCCTTTCGCTTGGCCCGCACCCGTCGCCAGTTTGCACGCCGCCGAAAAGTCTCCCACGACTTTCCGCCGGCGCGCCCGATCCCGATCATCCCCAGAGAAATCATCCACGCGGCGGACACGAGCACAAACCCGCTGGGCAAATCGCGCACTGCCACGGCGTAGGCCCGTGCAAGTTGCCACTGACCGCTCGTCGCCGAAGTCGTGATCACGTCAAGGAACATCGCAACGCCCGGCAGGAGTGCCGCGCCAAGCAGGAGCAGAAGCCAGACGGCCGCCAGCGGTACGCCCCGCCAGTGCATAAAGCAGAATCCGATCCACAACCCACCCACGATCGCGCCGGCAAGCCAGCCGATCGCTCCGACGACCAGCGACTCTCGCGGGCAATCTCGTCGGCCGCTCATCAGGTCCATGCACATCTCGTTCACAAACGCCGAGAGGCCCACCACGATCCCGACCATGAGAAGAGTTCCGGCTGCGCGTACAGCGATGGAGAGAATCGAAGCCGCGAACCGGCCCAGCCATCGGCTCCACGCCATTGTCGGGTGCTCGCGTCGCACCACCGCCGCCTGGCACTTTGGGCAGACCACAATCGGCAGCCCGTACACCGGGTCGATCGGCGCGGCAGTGCGTGTGAGGTCGAAACCGCATTCGGCGCATGTGTGGGCGATACGCACAGTGGAAAGCCTATCAGAATCGCCGCGCCGAGGACCCGCAAACGATGTCGTTCGATCGTACTGGGAACGTGTTGGGAGCCGTACGGCACCCTTTCCACAGCGCGGGTGGTGGCGGTTGCGAGTTGTGCACTCCCGGCCCGGAGTGCCGGTCCACCCCCGCTACAGTTGGGCCATGTCCACTAAAGCAGTGATCGCCTGGCTCCTCGTCGCGGTCGTTCTAGGGCTTGGAGTTGTGTTCGTGCTTCGACCGAAGGGGGCCGGAGGCGCGTCCGGGGGTGTGACCATTGGTGACAGGGTTCTTGCGTTCGGGCCTTCGGCAGTGCGGAAGTTGACCGTGGGTCCGGTGGGCGGGATGGCCGACGTTCTGGAGCGTGCCGATTCGGCGGGCGGCGAATGGCTCCTGCGCCTTGGCGGACCAGCAGCCGCGCCGATCGCGTGGCCGGTTCCAGGCGCGCAGGCCGACAATCTTCTCGCGATCATGGCCGAGTCACGCGCGGCCGCGCTACCCGAGAAGGGTGGGGAACTCGGACAGACACCGACCGAGGTGCAGATCGAGCGTGCCGATGGCGGGCCGATCACTCTGAGAATGGCGGAACGCACCATCGGCGGAATGGGACTGGTGGAGATCACTACGCGCGGCGAGGGCGGCAAGACGGTGGTCGCCCGCGCGATGGTCGATGACCAACTCCACCGGCTGCTCCGCGACCGGAACGTCCGCAACTGGCGAGACCGCACCGCGATGCCGTGGGCGCGTGGGGAGGTCTCGAGGGTGCGCCTGGAGAGCAGCAACAAGGCTCTCTACCTGGGGCGACTGGAGGGACGGTGGAGTTTGCGCGAGCCGGTGGCCTCGCCCGCTGATCAGGGCGCCGTCGGGCAGATGCTCGCGACGCTCGCGGGCGTGGAGATCACCGAGTTCATCGACGATGGCGCGCCGGGCATCGCGACGGGGCTCGACGAGCCGTCGGCGCGCGTGCTCGTCGAGATCGACCGACTGGAGAACAAGCCGGGCCAGGACAAGCCGACCATCGCGACGGTGCATCACACGCTCGACATTGGCGGTCGGGCCGATGCCGGCGGGGAGCGGCTGTTCGCGGCGATCGATGGCGACCGCATCGTCAAGATCAACGCCTCGGGCCTTGCGAAACTCTCGCTCGACCCGTCAACGTATCTGTCGCCTTTCCCGACATCCGTCACGCCGGCCTCGGTCGGGATGATGGTGCTGGACAGGCTGGATCAACAGGGTGTGCCGACGGAGGACGGGCGAATCTTGAAGCGGTCGATGGACCGATGGGTGGAGTTGGGAACCAGTGGGGCGGGAGAAACGCCCAAGGCGCTGCCCGATGACGAGATGAAGGATGTCGCCGCAGCGCTCGCGTTTCTGACCGGGAGCGATGTGCAGAGCAGCACTCGTCCCGAGACCAGACTTGCCGCTCCTGAGGCGTATCGCGCGGGGGCACGCATCTCGCTGCGGTCGATGGATGATGCTCCCCTCGCGGAGGTCGAGATCGGCCTGAGCACCGTCTCAGCGCTCGCGGCGGTCCGCACGGGGAATGTATACCGCGTGTACCCGCTCGACCGGCTGCCCAAACTTGTCGCGAGAGTGATGCAGTCGTCGCCGGCGATCAACCCGCCGGTGCAGGCGGGCGGGACGCCGGATCAAAATAAGTAGTATCGGAAGATGTCGCGCTTCCCGTCGCGAGGAGATGGCTCGAAGACTCCGCTCGCCCATTTCATGGGCGGGAAGGCGATGAATAGTCCGCTACCAGACGGTGCGCGTCTGGCAACCAGCGCCTGCCCGCTCCGCGGGCGAAGAGCCGCTCACGACCCCGCAACAAGTTCCGGCGCGCTCGCCGCGATGTCGCGCCGGATCACCATCCCCGGGAAGTGGATCATCCCCGCGGCCAGGTACGCGCGTTTGCGCGCTTCGGCGATGGTCTCGCCGGTGCCGACGACATTCAGGACGCGCCCTCCGGCCGTGAGAATCTCCCCTGCCGCGGTCTTCTTCGTTCCGGCGTGGAAGATGCGGACGCCCTCAACCTTGGCCGCGTTGTCGATACCGGTAATGGGCACGTTGAGTTTGGGCTTGCCCGGGTACCCCTCGGCGGCGATGACGATGCAGCACGAGGCCGCGGGGCTCCAGTGGATATCTATCTCATCGAGCCTGCGCGTGGATGTCGCCAGCAGCACCTCGAGAAGGTCGCCATCGAAGCGCGCCATGAGCGCCTGACATTCAGGGTCGCCGAAGCGGGTGTTGAACTCGAGCACCTTGGGTCCGCCGGGAGTGATCATGATCCCGGCGTAGAGCACGCCGCGGAAGTCGATCCCCTCGCGGCGCATGGCGTCGATGGTGGGAACGAGGACTTCGGTCTGCACCAGCGAGATTGTCGCGTCATCGGTGATGCCGCCGGGGCAATAGACGCCCATGCCGCCCGTGTTCGGGCCCGTGTCGTTGTCGCCGAGGCGCTTGTGGTCCTGGCAGGCCTCCAGCACATAGATCGTGCGGCCGTCCACCAGCGCCAGCACGGACGCCTCGTGCCCTTCCAGCCGCTCCTCGACGATGATGGTCTTTCCCGCATCGCCGAACTCGCGCTTGACCATGATGCGGTCGATCGCCGCGAGCGCTTCGGCCATCGACCCCGGCACAATCACACCCTTGCCCTTGGCAAGTCCAGAGGCCTTGATGACGGGCGGGTCCTCGCGAGATTCGACGTAACTTTTCGCAGCGGCGGGGTCAGAGAAGACGCGCCCATCGGCCATGGGAACGGAGGCGGCCCGCATCAACTGCTTGGCCCAGGCTTTGTCGGCTTCGAGGCGGGCGGCCGCGGCGGAGGGGCCGAAGATCGCGCGACCCGGTGCCGCGAGCAGGTCGGCCAGTCCGCCGGCGAGTGGCTCTTCCGGGCCGATGACGACGAGGCCGATGTTGTTCTTGTCGCAGAACCGCTGCATCTGGAAGGGTGCGCGGACGTCCATCGGGACATCCATCGGCCTGCCGAGCGCGGCGAGACCGGGGTTCTCCGGGTTGCTGACAAAGAGCGTTCCGAGTCGCGGCGACTCGCTGAGTTTCCACGCCAAGGCGTGCTCGCGCCCGCCTCCGCCGATGAGCAGGACGTTGATCGGTTCAGCAATCTGCGTCATTGGCTGAGTGTAGGGAGGAGGGGATCGGGGGATGAGGGATCGAGGGAGCAGATATCGCGGCGATTTCCGGGATCCGGCATTCGGGATTCGGGTGCCGTTTCAGAGTCGCACATTCTGAGTCTTTGGTCCTGTGTCCTTGGTCCTGAGTCTTTGGCGAGTTCATCGGCTTCCGCCGTTCCCTTGATCCCTCCGCCCTTCCGCCCTATCGTCTGGCCTAGATTGCGGGGTGGAGCAGCCCGGTAGCTCGTCGGGCTCATAACCCGAAGGTC
>CAYMWG010000038.1:0-15420 GCA_964393765.1 uncultured Phycisphaeraceae bacterium | reverse complement strand
CTTTCGCACCATCGACCATCTCGAAGCCACCGATGCCTCTTCGCTGGGCGCGCTCGCGGCAACGCCGACGATCGGCACGCTCCTCCCCTGCACCGGCTTCCACACCGATGGGCGCTACGCGGACGGTCGCACGCTGATCGACGCGGGCGGCGCGGCGGCCCTCGCGACCAACGCCAACCCGGGCACTTCACCCTGCCTCTCGATGCAGATGGCGATTGCGCTGGCGGTGCGATTCAACAGACTTTCGGTGTACGAGGCGATCGCCGCGGCGACGGTGAATGCGGCCGCGGCTGTGGGCCTGCCGGATCGGGGCGTGATCGCGCCGGGCTACCTGGCCGACCTTGTCCTGCTGAACACTGGAGATGAGCGGCTGCTGGCGTACGAGTTCGGCGGCAACGCCGTTCACACGGTGATTGCGGGGGGGACTGTTGTGGCGCGTGGAACAGACCAGTCCTGAGTGTACGCGAAGAAGTCAACACTCCGCTCACCGCCGCTTCCGCCGCAGCGCGAGCAGGCCCGCCACGCCCAGCAGCGCCGCGGGGGAAGGCGCGGGCACCTGTACCACGCTGATGTCGTCGATGTGGTATTCACCGGGGAAAGCACTCTGCCCGAACTGCAGGAACGAACCCGTGATGTTGGAGTGCAGAGGGAGGCTGAAGCGGGTCCAAGGGACCTGTGGCACGAACTGGGTGAAGACCGATTGACCCTCCCAGCGCACCGTGAACGCATGTCCGAGGAGTAAATCGGGCACACGCAGCCAGAACGACAACTCGTAATCCGTCCCCGCGACCGTCGGCAGCACCTGGCTCATGAACTGCAGATTTAAGGAGGAGAGTCGCCCATAAAAGTCGCCGCTATGCCCCCCCCCCCTGACACAAAAAAAAGCGACGGATTGGGGTTCGGGGGCAGTGCGATCTGCGGTACCGTCCACGGGAAGAAGTTCCCCGTCTCAAACCCGCCGTTCACCACAATCTCGGCACGGGCCGGCGGGGCCGACGTCCCGATAACCACGAAAACCCCGAGCCACCAGCATCTCGCGGCGTGCCCTGTCATCGGTTTCCCTTCTAAATATCAGGCCGGGAAGAGAGAGAGAGCCTCCAGCATACCACCCGGTGCTCGGTCACGCAAGCCCTTTCTACGGGCGCGCCATTCTGCTTGCCCTCGCTATCCGCTTTGGCAATGTGGATACCTTCGCATCGGATTGCAGATTGGGGGCGGTCCGGGTAGCCTCGCGCCCGAACACCAGCTGGTAGACCGATTCCCGTGCTTCGTGGTGCGGGACTCGATCAATCTTCTCGGCGTCCCCTCTCGTGGAGAAAACACCATGTTTCCACGCTCCCCCCGCCCGCGCGGCCCCGTGCCCGCAATGGCCCTCATCGCGCTCCTGGCCGCCTTCCTTCCCGGCCCGGCCCTCGCCCAGACCACCGGTGCCTGCTGCATACCGGAGGCGGCCTGCGAGTTTGAGTCCGCCTACCAGTGCATGCGCGACGGCGGCGTCTTCCTGCCCGGCGCCGAGATCTGCATCTGCTCCCGGCCCAACCTCGGAATCGGCATGAGCCAGACGGCCGCGCGCCGGCTGCTCCGGGAGCGCGTTGTCCACACGCTCTATGTGGAGCGCTCCGCCGACGTGTACACCGATCAGCGGTATGTGGACCTGATTGCAAACGGGGTCATCATCGCGCCAACCTTCACCTACGACCTCCGGCACGGCCCGGTGACCGACCGCGTGGTGAACGCCGAGGCCGGCGCCGCGGCCATCCTTCTCGCCGTCGAGGCCGCCAGGGCGGACTGGAACACCGAGCACGCCCCGCCGAACACACTGCCGTTCCACTGGGCCATCCGCCTCGACGCCTTCGGCAGTTCATACATCTTCCAACAGGGCCCAGCCTCCGTGCTGCCGGCCTTTGCCAACCACCCGGGCGATGTGACTGGCGACAAACTCACGAACCATGAGTACATCTACCAGGATGGCGTTGTCGCATCGGCAAGCGACTATCGCACCTTCACGGTGACGGACACGACTTTCTTCGGGCAGTTCGACGATCCCTACTACCTGTTGCCAACCGCCGCGAGGGTGAAGTTCGGCGACCACGAGGCCGCGATCGAGGGCTTTGACCGCGGCACGGGCACGTTCACGCTGGTCAGTTCATTCACGGGGACGGCGACAGGGAGTTTCACGATCTCGCGCACAGATGCCGGAACCGCGGGCCTGCTGCCCTGCTACTTCTTCAAGAACGGGCAGGAGGATGTGGGCGAGTGGGTGACGGCGTTCTGCACCTACATGGCGGGCAACAGGCCCGCGGGGCTCTCCGAGCCGGTCGCGGTCATCGTCAGCGCGGAGGACTTTGACCTCTCGGGCGTGGACTTCAGCAACTACCTTGACTACCTCAACGACAATGAGGGCCGGGATGTGAACTCCGAGTATCTGATTGATGCGAACCACACACTCCAGCAGTGGAACGATGAGTTCGCCGTAGATCAAGATAACAACCCACTCGACTTCACACCCGAAGCGACGCCGTTCAGCCCCCTCAACGCCGACGTGCGGTCCTACCTGATGAATACGTTGCAGACCGCGTACAACACATGCCCGCGACGTTTCGACGTGGCAGCACTTCCGGACGCTCTGGCCGCGGGCGATCCTGAGCCAGTACCAACTCGGCGACAGTTACGGTGTCAAGGTGGCCCCGGGCGACTTCGTCGAGGTGCCAAGAGGGCCGGGGGAAGCGAACTATCACGGCGTGCGCAACTGGCGCGAGAGCGTGAGCTGGGACGCGTATTACTGCATCACCAACCCCGCGCACAGCGCGAGTTTTCCTTTGGGAGACGATCGGATCGTGCCGATGGGCTACAACTCGGCTTCGTTCGTGAGGGGGTTCGCCAACGCCGGGTCGGGGATTTGGACGTTCCCCGTGCAGTCGTTTGTGAATGCGCCGACCTTTGATCCTGACCAGTTTCTTGGCATGTCGCTGCGGGTGTTCATCGAGTTCACCAGCGACGGCGAAAACAATGGCTTGGTCGTCGAGGCGGCTTCGTTTGCGAGCGGCGTGTTCACGCTGCTCTCGCCCCTGACCGCCCCGACAGAGTTGGACGATGAGTTCATTGTGTACTACCCCTATGCCCCTGCGTACACACAGTACGTCCTCAACGGCAGGCTGTGGCCGCTGATGGAGACCTTCTGCGATCTCTACGGGCAGTCCGTCGACCGCGAGGGCTTTCTTGCGACCTCGAAGAAGTGGGCCGCGGAGTGCTCCAGGGCCCAGACCCGCGCCCTGCCCAAGAATCCGTACACGGTGTATTACGGCCCGGGCAGCACGGACATGGAAACGGGGACGGGAGATTCCTACGACGGCGTCGACGAGTACGTCTCGCGCCTGTCGACCTATCCAGACGAGCCTTTCAGCAGCAAGGACGGCTGGCTCGACGGCCAGGACTGGGGGGAGGTGGGCTCGCAGGACATCGACTACGGCGTCAATCACTTCGTGTGGTTCCTGCCCAAACTCTTCACGAGCCAGGGGCCGGGCCGGTCGATGACCGAACTGGTGATCGCGATCGGCGACATGAACACGCACTACATGAATAACCTCATGATCTACCAGCAGATGGCCTGCATCGGGGACTGGGACAAGGACAACCAGGTTGATGTGGACGACGCCATGGCATTCTCTTCTGCCCTGTCGGGAGAGGCCCGCGCCGCCGACTTGAACAACGACGGTCTGTTCAACAGCGCCGACACCGCGATCTTCGAGGCCGCCTTCTGCACGGGCAACTGCGCACCGATCTCCGGCACTGGCTGCACAGGCATGGAGGGCTGCGATGCCGACTGGTGCCAGGATGAAGTCGTCGGCGTGCCGGACATCTTCTGCTTCCTTGCCGACTGGTTCGCAAACGACCCGACCGCCCGCAACTACGGCGGGGTCAACGGCGTGCCGGCGATCTTCGCGTTCCTGGCCGTGTGGTTCGCAACGGGAATCGGGCCGTGCCCGCCGTAATGACCGTGAAGTCTGACGAGCGATGAGTGGAAGTCCCCCCCGTGAACACGGGCAGGGCGCAAACCTCTAAGGCCCCCGTCACCGAGGCGGGGGCTTTTTGTTTCGTCGTCTATCGCCCCCGCCGCGGGATCA
The DNA here is from genome assembly GCA_964393765.1 of uncultured Phycisphaeraceae bacterium. Classification (GTDB taxonomy): domain Bacteria; phylum Planctomycetota; class Phycisphaerae; order Phycisphaerales; family UBA1924; genus JAHBXL01. The sequence goes on along the minus strand of CAYMWG010000038.1, from coordinate 11,296 downwards.
CACTTCCAGAACTGCTTCCTCGGTTTCTGGCGAGGGGGCATCGAACTGGCCGCGGCGCATCTCGGCGAGCCGTCGCTGGTACGCGGCCCGGAGTTCGTGGACACGGGTCTTCAGGTCGTGCAGGCGGCACTCCTCCGCGCGTGCGTGGGCGGTCGCGGCGAGCACACCCAGGATCGCGCAGCAGGCGACCGAGGCGATGACGGCCCAGACGGCGAGTGTGAATACCACCATATCCCTGCCATCGGCTGGCACGGACCCGTCCATAAGCGTTACAATGTCGCCGTGACCCCCCCTCTCCCGGCAGCCCGAACCATCTTGGCATTCCTGGTCGTTCTGGCGACATTGCTGCACCTTGCGGCGTCCAAGGTGTGCGCGAAGGCGAGCCCGGCAGCGGGAACGGGGGACATCGCCCTGCGGGTGGCGCAGTTCGGCCTCGCCCACGCCGCGCGGGCGGGCGACTGGGCCGGGATCGAACTGGAAGTGACCGACTCAGCGAGCCAGCCGCGCAACGTGCTCCTGCGGATTGCGGTGAAGGACGGTGATGGCGACACCGCCCTGATGCGCCGGGTGATCGTTGCCAACCCCGGCGTCAAGCAGAGCGCGTGGCTGTACGCTCGGCTGCCTTTCAATATGACCCAGGGCTCGACGTTCAACATCACCGCGCACGAGGCGATCGATACGGGGGCGGACGCAATCGCGGCCGATGAGGTGCGGTATGTTCCCGGCCGGTTGCTCGCGGGGCTTGAGTACCCGGTCAACAACCCGGTGCCGAGTTTGCATGGCCTGATAGGGGTGATCGGTCGGCGCGCTGCGGGGCTCGATCAGTACTCCGCGCTCGCGACCAACGCGGGCTACGCCGCGACCGGGCACGAGTACACGCAGGTGGTTTCGGGGCTGAGCCCCTCGGGGCTGAACGTCTCCGTGCTGCCGGATCGGTGGATGGGGCTGATGCCCTTTGAGGTCCTCGCGTGGACGGGCGCAGCACTCGACGAGCAGACCCCCCGTCTCAACGCCCAGCAGGCCGAGGCGATCCGCGAGTGGGTGAAGCGCGGCGGGCACCTGGTGGTTGTGCTCCCGCCCGCGGGGCAATCGTGGGTCGATGTGCCGGAGAACCCGCTGGCGGACATTGTGCCGGATGTGAGCGTGGAGCGGCGCGACGGGGTTGACCTGGATGCCTATCGCCAACTCCTGACGCGCCGCGCCGATGTCGCACTGCCCAACAACGCCGTGGTTCATCTGTTCACGGCGCGCCCGGGGGCGGATCGGTCCAGCGCGATCCCGATTCTCAACACACCTGATGGCCGGACGGTCGTGATGCGCCGCCTGGTCGGCACGGGCGCGGTGACGCTCATCGGGCTCGACCTGACGACCCGGACGCTCAGCGATGTCTCGGGCGCGTTGCACGCCGACCTGTTCTGGAACCGGGTGCTGGGCAAGCGTCTGCCGCTGATGAGCCAGGCGGACTTTGACTATGAGCGGCTGGGGGACCTCACGCCGAACGCCTCGCCGCAGCGCCAGCCGAAGTGGATGGGCGGGCGCGCGGAGGCGGACTTCGATGCCGGCATCGGCGCGATGGTGACGAAATCGGCGCGCGCCGCGGCGGGGCTTCTGCTTGCGTTTGTCATCTTTCTCCTGTATTGGCTGCTGGCCGGGCCGGTCGGCTTCTATGCGTTGAAAGAGCGGAACCTCAAGCACTATTCGTGGCTGGGGTTTCTCGGGGCGACAGCGCTGTTCACGGCGATCGCATGGGGCGGGGCCAACGTGCTTCGCACGCGCCGGATCGAGGGCCAGCACGTCACCTTCGTGGACCATGTGTACGGACAGTCCAACCAGCGAATGCGGAGTTGGTTCACGCTCCTCCTGCCCACTTACGGCGAGCAGGTCGTGTCCGTGGGCGAGGAGCGGGACCTCGAGTCGTGGCGCAACACGATCACCTCATGGGAGTCCTTTGGCGGGACCGGCGGCTCCGGTCTGGCCTCGTTCCCCGATGCGCGCGCCTACGAGACCGAGTCGCGCTCGCCCTGGCGTGTAAACGTGCCGACCCGCGCGACCACCAAGACCTTTCAAGCCGACTGGGCGGGAGGATTGCCGGGCAACTGGGGGATGATCGCCCCACAGGCCGCGGACGGCCAGTCCGTCTCCTTGGGTGAGGAGTTGCAACTCGTCGAGGACCCGACCTCGCGGAACCGGTGGAAACTCAGCGGCACGCTGACGCACAGTTTGCCCTCCGCGATGGAGGACGTGGTCATCCTGGTCGTGCTGGGACAGGACAATCTCCCCTTGCCGCGCGGCGACAGCCGAGTGCAGTATTCCAATGGCCTTCTGCAGGCACGCGTGTGGGACTTCGCCTATCCGGGGAACAAGTCCTGGAAGCCGGGCGATGTGCTCGACCTTTTCGCGGCGACCGGCAGCGACGGGAGCACGAGCCGCGCTCAGGTCGGGACAGCGTTCTTCGACAAGATCGTTCCGAGAGCGCCCGCGCAGTTCGGGGGCACGGCCCCGGGACTGCTCGCGCTGAACAACGTCCCGGAGTCGATGATCGCGCTTGCGCTCTTCGGCATCATCCCGCCGCCCGATCCGCAGGACAGCGGCACGCAGACGCTCGCCCGGCGATCGGCCGCGCACACCTACGACCTTTCGCGCTGGTTCACGCAGCCCTGCATCATCGTGATCGGCCAACTGTCGACCGATGCGGAGGGCAAGGGGATCGAGACGCCGCTGCCGGTGTCGATCGACGGCTCGCCGACCGACTCAACCCGCAAGCAGGTGCTGGGCCGGACGGTGGTCCGCTGGGTGTACCCGCTCCCCGCCGCGCCGCCGGCGTTTGCCGTTCCCGCATCGGGGACGGGCTTGCCCGCGATCGACGGGCTTGGTGAGGAGCCGACCGCCGATGCTCCTGACGCGAACGAGCCGGCGACAACTCCCCCGGAACCCTGAACCGCCGACGCCCAATCATTCGCGGCGAGCCAAACGCCGGAGGAGACCCGCCCTGTGCCGATGATCGAAACGATCAACCTCACCAAGCGCTACGGCGATCTGGTGGCCCTCGACTCGCTGAACCTGTCCATCGAGCAGGGCGACTGCTTCGGGTTCATCGGCCCCAACGGCGCGGGCAAGACCACGACCATCAAGATCCTGGGCACGCTGCTCAAGCCGTCATCGGGTCAGGCGATGATCGACGGCCTGACCGTCGGCTACCAGAACCGCCAGATCCGCCCGCTGATCGGCTATGTGCCGGACTTCATGGGTGCGTACGAGGACATGGTGGTCACCGAGTATCTCGAGTTCTTCGCGGCGTGCTACAACATTCACGGCCAGCAGCGCAAGAAGGTCGTCGCGGACGTGCTCGACCTGACGGACCTGAACTTCAAGGCGTCGGCGGAGGTCAACTCGCTGTCGCGCGGCATGCAGCAGCGTCTGTCGATCGCGAGGGTGCTGCTGCACGACCCCAAGGTGTTGCTGATGGACGAGCCTGCTTCGGGCCTTGACCCGCGGGCACGCATCGAGATCCGCGAGTTGCTCAAGGAACTCAAGCGGATGGGCAAGACGATCATCATCTCGTCGCACATCCTGCCGGAACTGGGCGAACTGTGCAACGTGGTGGGGATCATCGAGCGCGGGCAACTGCTGTTCTCGGGCTCGGTGCAGCAGGCGATGACCCGCGCCCGCGTGGGCAACGTCGTTCACGTCGCGGTGGCCGACCGCACGGCCGCGGCGGTCAAGGTGCTCCAGGCCATGCCCGGGGTCGCGAAAGTGAGCGTGGTGGAGGGGCAGCCGACGCCTAAGGGGCTCAACGGCTCGGGAGCGCACTGGGACGGGCGGATCATCCACCTGCACTTCGACGCTGGCGCGAAGACGGATGTGACGGATGTGCCGAACCTGCTCATCAACCAGGGGTTCCGCATCGTCTTGTTCACGGAAGAGGCGGTGAACCTCGAGACGGCGTTCATGCGGCTGACCAAGGGCGTGGTGCAGTAGAAGGTCGGAAGTGGGAAGTGGAGAAGCGTAGTTGGTTCCGCATCGACTACTGCCGAACGTCGGATTTGACATCGCGTCGTTGGACTTCTTCGACCGCCGAGCGCGGCAGCCAGCCGGCGGGGTGCGTGGTGGCGGCGCCAGTGCGCAGTCGCACGCGGACCCAGCGGCCGTCGTTCGTTGGCTTGCCCAGCAGCACCTCGGTGCCGGGCGGGAGCGGTGTGGGCGTGACGGGCGGGTAGGTCAGGTCATCGGGGCCGGTGCGGAGCAGTTCGGCGCGGAGTAGAACCGCTTCGTTTCTTTGCCGGTCGGCGAGCGGGTCCACCGCGGCGATCGCACCGGCCAAAGCGGCCATCAGCGCAACCAACAGCGTCACCGCGCCGGAAGGCCGCTTGGGCGCGCCCGCGGCCACGCGGAAGGCGCGTATCGCTACAAGCGTGAGAACCAGACCGGCGAGAGACGCGGCGATCAATACACGCAGCGCCAACGGCACCGCTCGGGCGGCCGCGAGCAGGCGGTCGCTGAAGGGACGCGAGTTTGTGGCGGACGATGACTCGCCCGCGGGCGGCGGGGCGGCCGGGCGCGGAGAGGCTTGATCAGCGCGGGCCGCGGCGACGCTGCGGCGGGCCTCATCGAGGTTCGCATCAATGCGCAGCGCGAGCGAGTCGGCCAGCGGCAGAAGGCCCGGCGTGATGCGCTGGGCGCGCCGCAGGTCCAGCACCGCGGATGCCCAGTCGCCGGTAAGCGCTGCGCGCGTGCCCGAGTCGTAGAGGGCTTGTGCGTCTTCGTGTGCGCGAAAGCCTCCCTGCCGCCAGGTGATCGCGAGAAGCAGGCCCGTGCCGATCGCCCATGCGATCGCGGGTGTTAGTGCCCAGTGGATGGAAATGCGGCCCGTGCTCATGCGACCCGACCTTGTGAGGTGACCAGGGGTGCGGGCGCGGAGCGCGGACCGCGTGCGATCTCGCGGATCGTCGCGAGCGCTTCGGGTACGAGTTCCGGCGAGCCGGCATCGATCCCTGATGGCCCGAAGAGCCGACGGTCGCAGGATGCGAGGATGAAGCGGAGTCTCGCGGCCGCGACGGGGTCGTGCGTCTGCACCGCCGCGATGGCCTCGCCGCTGGTCATCGGCTCGGGCGGAAGGCTGAACCAGTCCGCCAGGAACACGCGAAGTGCGCTCGCCACATGCGAGGGATCGGTCGGGGCCTGACTCCGGCGCAGCGACCGCTCCGCGCGACGCAGCGCCCCGCGCCGTCGCCATGCGCCGGGATCGCGCTCGGCGATGCGCCGCCTCGCCGCGGCGAGCGTTCCGGCCAGGAGCGCAAGACCGGGCAGAGCGACGCACGCCGCGAGCGCGGGTGCAAGCGGCACCGAAGGATGTGCGTCGGGCGCGATGTTCGGCGTGCCCGCTTGGGCGAGCGGCGGGAAGAACCCGTCCACCTTGGCAACGCGCACGGGTGCAGGCGACTCCGGCGATGCGGGCACGCCCCCGGCCTGCGCTGTTTCCTCGTCGGCCAAGCCCTCCAGGTCGCCCATACTTGTCACGGGCGCGGCGACGATGGTGAGGGGAACGATGTTGGATTTGGCCGCGCGGTACTGCCCGGTCGCGGTATCGAAGTACCACACCTCCACCGGCGGGACCGCGACGATTTTCGCGCTCCGAGCACGGATCTGCGCCGTATAGATCGCCACGTTTTCCGCGACCTGCGGGAGCACGGGGTCGCGCGGCACGCGGAAGGACCTCGCGAGTGCGCTTTCGCCGCTTATCCCCCCGCCTCCGCGCGACAGGTCGATCGTGGGCGGATCGAACATCGGGAGTTTGCTGCGCAGTACGAGCGTGAGCGCGAGTGGATCGCCGACCGCGCCCTGGCGCGGCTGGCACTCCGCATCCAGTTCGTACTCGCCGACAAGGCCGGAGAAGTCCGCGGGCCTGCCGGCGGCAGGAAGGTCAAGAACCTCGATCGACTTGGATGCTGCCACCGCGTAGCGGCGCTGCGTCACGGTCTTCCGGTCCCACGGGGCATCAAAGTTGTTCGGCGGCTTCTGGCCGACCACAGCGCGGAAGTCCACGCGGGCTGCACCGACGTCGAACCGCCCCGCGCGTTTGGGCACGAGCAGGAACTCCAGCGTGAACTTCGAGCGGACCTCGCCATTGAGGCTCACCTGCGAGAGCGATCCGCGGGCCATCGTGCCGCCCCCTTCCCCTGCGACCGCCAAGTACCCGACATCGACGGCCTGTTGCTGGCCGCCGCCCGCGCTCACGGTCGGCGCGATCGGGAGAACATCGAAGGCGCCTGACGGGAGATTGAGGTAGAACGCGGCATCTTCGGCGGCGGCGGAGAGAACCCAACTCAACGTGAGTCTGAAGGGCTGTCGGACGTACGCCCTGGTGAGGTCAATGCTGGTCCCAAGGCCCTGAGCCTGGGATGGCTCGAGGACTCGCACGGTGACGGGGCGGGTGCGAACCGTGCGTCCGTCGGCCACGATGTCCAGCGCGGGGATGGCAAATGTTCCGGCCCGGTGCGCGGTGAGCGTGTAGAGCAGCGTGACGCTCGAACTCCGCTGATTCTGGACCCGGCCGTTGATGATCATCGTCATGCTCGACGAACTGGGCTGGACGCCGTTGTGCTTGACCACCCAGTCCCGACCGATCACCGCGGCAAGGTCCGGGCCGGAAGCCTCGGCGGCGTTCTTGACCTCGATGCGGAAGGGGATGGAGTCTCCGACGTATGCCTCGTCGACAGTGCTCGCGGCGGCGGTTGGCGGCGGGGACTGCGCGCTGGAGGGCGTGACTGCAACTGCGATCAGAAGCAAGGCAAACATGCGCACAAGCCCCGGCACCGAGCAATACGCAATGTTTCTACGGCCCCCATAAACAAGACCAGCCGCCGCGGAGCGACGGGGTACCCAGAAACCCCAGGCCGCTGTGATTCGGAGTGGAACTCTCACCAGTCCTTCTCCACCGGAGGTGTGCGCGTGCGCTGCTGGGACTTGAGGAACTTGCGGATGGCCTCGCGCGTGCGGGCCTCGCGGTCGAGGATGCTCGCCGCGGCAGCGCTGAAGGCCCGCTGGGGCTCGCCGGGCTTCTCGGCGTTTGGCTGCTCCTGCGCCTCTGCCTCTCCCTGCTCCTCGCCGGGCTGCTGGTCGATCCCGAGCGCAGCGCGGGCGGCATCCTCGATCTTCTCGGCGGCCTCTCGCTGTGACTGCTCCGCACCCTTTGTGTCGGACTGACGGAGTTGCTCCTCGGCGCGGGCCTGAGCGCGCCGTGCTTCGTCGAGCCGGTCGCGCGAGCGAGACAGGTTCTCCGCCTGCTCGCTCGGCTTGGGTCCGCCGGGTTGCTGCTCCTGCTGCGGCTTTGCGTTTTCCGCGGCCTGCTGCTTCTGGAGTTGTTGATCCAGTTCAGCCGCGCGCTCCGAGAGTTCGCGCTGCGCATCGGCAAGTTTCTGCGACTCTTCCTGCTTCTGCTGCGCCGTCTTGGATTCGGGCGGCTGCTTCTCGGCCTTGGACGAGTCTTCGGCCGCCTCGTCCTGCTTGCGGGCGAGGTCGGCGAGGTCCTCCGCCGCCTTTTGCTCTTCCGATTGACCTTGCGGAGGTTGATTCGGGCTTTGCGGCTCAGTGGGCGGCTGGCCCGGCGGGCCGGACTTGCCGTCACCGCTCTGACCGGAATCTCCCGATTGCGACTGGCCCGGCTGCTTGTCCTGTTGCTGTTGCTTCTTCTGCTCGGCCACCTGCCGCCGGAGTGCCTCGCGGGCCTTCTGGAGTTGCTCGACGGAGCTGGCCGCGGCGGAACGCTCCTTCTCGGGCAGGCCGGGGCGGGCATTGCGGAACCATCGCTCCGCCTGCGCGAGGGTCTTCATCGCAACCTCGGGATCCTTCTCGGCCTGCGCTGCAGCGCGGGCCGCCTCGATGAGTCCGAGGTTGTACCTGGCGCGCGCGGCGGTCGCGTTGTCCCGCTGACCATTTCCCGCTGCATTTGCGTTGAGTGCCAACTGCTCAGCGCGCCGGAACGAAGACTCGGCCTCTTCGGTTTGCCCGGCGGCCAGTTGGGCACAGCCGCGACCCAGCGCCACATCAGGGGAATCGGCGTGACGCAGCGTGGCACCCTCGAAGAGACTCAGCGCCTCACCGGCCTTGCCGACCTCGAGCAACCTGGTCCCAGCGCCGACATCGTCTCTGATCGACTGAGCCCGTGCCGGAGTCGCGATGACAAAGACGCACAGGAAGATTGTCGCCGCCACAGCGCCGACGCCGTTGTTGGCAGGGGGGCGGGGAGTACGACGGATGTGCAACCCTTCGATCAGCATGGCGATCATCCCCAGGCAGAGCGCGCCGCCCAAGGGCCACTGGAATACCTCGGTGTAACGCACGGACTCGCTCGCGTCGAACTGCTTCCTCTCTCCATCGCGGCGCAAGAGTTGGTACACACGGTCGAGTTCCAGGTTGCCGGTGCCGACATCCAGGAAGACCCCGCCGGGCGTCGCATCGGCCATGGTCCGCAACGACTCCGGGTTCCTGCGCGACTGGACCTGTTCGCCGCCGTACCTCATAAAGCCTTCCTTGGAATTTGCCCGACCATCCGTCCGGGCCTGGGCCGCTTGCTCCGGATCAACCGGCACCGGCGCGCCAAGGTCCGACCCCAGACCGATGCACACGAGCCGCACTCCCTGAGCGCCCGCCTCGGTCGCGGCCTCCAGCGGGCGCGTCTCGTGATCCTCACCATCGGTGAGAAGATAGATGTCCGCCGCGACGGGTCCGCCCCCGCCCCCCTCCTGCTGGTCGGCACGGATGAGTTTGAGCGCGGATCGGATCGCATCGCCGATGGCCGTTCCGCCGCGACCGACGCTGTCGGGACCGATCGCGTCGAGGGACATCCGGGCGAAGGCGTAGTCGGTGGTCATGGGGCACCGCTCCACGGGCGAGCCCGCGAAAGCGACGATGCCGACGCGGTCGCCCTCCGCGGCGTCGAGGACATCACCGACCATGAGTTTGGCGCGGGCCAGTCGGTTGGGGCGAAGGTCCTGAGCGAGCATGGACCGGGAAACGTCGATTACGAACACCACATCACGCCCAGTCCGCTCGACCTTCCTCGCTTGAGGGCTGTGCGCAGGTCGCGCCAGCGCGAGCACAACACAGGCGATGGCGAGCGACCAGAGGGCTGCGCTGAGGATCGAGCGCGTGAGCGAAGCTCGCGGGACCCACGGTCGGGACGTCCCTGCACCGTTGCCATAGAACCGCGTGAGCGCGCGCCTGCGGGCGAACACCGCGACGAGCAGCACGAACCCAGCGCACGGGGCGAGGGTGAGCAGGTACAGGAGTTGGGGGGCAAGAAAGGTCATGGGGTGGTGCGAGTCGTGCTGATGGCGAGTCCGAATGGGATTCTCGTTCGATGCGAGCGACGCAGCTCCTTCGCCCCTGCCGGTGCGAAAAGAGTGGACGGCTGGGTTCGTGTGATGCCGCCTGTTCCACGGGTTGCGATTGCTGCTGCGACCTTACCCGTGGCGACAACCCGCGGCCCCGCCGGGGCCAAAGCCGAGTCAGCAAGAGTTGCAGTTTTCATCAGATCGTTCTCCGAAGCCACGTCGAACCCAGCAGGAGGCTCAGGGAAATCAGCACGCCTCCCGCGCTGGCGGGGAACACAAACTTCTCCTGCCAGTCGGTGTACTCCAAGGTGGTCACCGAACTCTTTTCAAGGCGGTCGATCTCCGCGTACACCTGCCGGAGCGCCGCACCATCCTGCGCGCGGTGATACACACCTCCTGTGAGTTCCGCGATCCGTTGCAGCACCGATTCATCCACGTTGCTCGGCACTCGCACCCGCTGCTCTCCCAAGGGTGTCCGGACGACCTGGAAACTATCCCCCCCCGCGCCGATGCCGATGGTGTAGACCTTGATCCCCCACTCCGCGGCGAGCCTTGCCGCCTCGATCGGGTCCGCCTCCCCGGCGTTGTTGTCGCCATCGGTCAGGAGGATGATCACCTTGCTCTTTATCGTCAGCGCGTCCTGCCCGGAACCGCCTCGCTCCCCCCGCCGCTGCCTGTTCTTGAGTTCATCCTCCGCCCGCTTGAGGCGCGCAGCGGCGAGCGCCAGGCCATCGCCGATCGCTGTGCCGTCCTCGTATCGTGCCTGCGCCGTCTCGATGGCCTGCACCAGTTGGGTGAGCGTGCGCGGATCGCGCACCAGCGGGCAGGAGGTCTCGGCGAACCTCGCGAACGTGACCAGGCCCACGAGGTCGCTCGGCCTGCCCGAGAGTTCTTTGCCATCGCCCAGGAGGAAGTCGCTGAGCACGCGCTTGACCGCGTCGATGCGCGATTGCAGGGCTCCATCGACTTCCATGTACTGGTTCATCGAGCCGGATCGGTCCACGACGAGTTGGATCGCGACTGCCTCGGCGGATGTTTCGACACGCCCGACGCCCAGTTGCGGTCGCGCCAGGCCCACCGCCAGGAGCGCCAGCCCCGCCCACCGCGCCGCGACGGGGAACCATACGAGCCGCTGACGCAGTGTTCGCGGCAGCGAAGCAATGTTTGAGACGGCGGAGAGGCCGCCTGCTGGTGCGCGGCGCGAAAGGGTGCGCAACAACACCCACGCAACCAGGCACAATGGCAACACGCCCAGCGCCCACGGCGTCTCCCAGCGCGCGGAGAGCACACTGTCGAGCCACGCAAACCTCATGCCGCCTCCCCACTTCTCGACGATGCGCCTTGGGATTCCGCCGCGCGCACCTGCGCAACAAACAGTCCAAGCGAATCAAGAATCGCTCGAACCATCCCCGATGGCACAACGCGATTCGGCGAGAAGCGCACCTGCTCGAGTTCATCAAGGCGATGAGCGACCTCTGCCGCGGCGGGCTGACCGCTCCGGCGGGTCCAATGAGCAAGTTCCGGCCCGGCGCGACCGGGCCGGAACCGATGAGGATTGCCGCAGGCACGACGGCGAAGAAACCGAGCGTGAGAGCGGTCGAGCGCGAGGCTTCCCAAGGCCTGCCGTCGAGCGTGCGCTTTGCCCAGACCGTCACAGCGATCAACGCCACCGTGATCGCCGCAGAAAGAGTGCAGAGCGGACAGAAGGACCGAATCACGGCGAACTGTAGATACATCAAGCCCGCGGAAAACGTCGCCCCGACCACGAGAAGCCAGAGCGCTGCCTCCAATATTCGCTGCTTCCAGACCGTTGACGCACAACCGACCAGCCCGAGAAACGCCGCGAGAATCGCCAGATAATAAATCGCTCCGAAGACCGCAACCGAGATTCCGCCGACGGTGGCGAAGGGACTGGCCAGGACAGCGTCGCAGCCATTCTTGACCGGGCAAAACAGATCCCCCAC
>CAYMWG010000037.1:14225-15421 GCA_964393765.1 uncultured Phycisphaeraceae bacterium | reverse complement strand
CTCCAGGACATCATCGCCATCCTCGGCGTCGATGAACTGAGCGAGGAGGACAAACTCACCGTCTCCCGCGCCCGCAAGATCGAGCGGTTCCTCAGCCAGCCGTTCTACGTCGCCGAGGTCTTCACCGGCTTCCCCGGCGTCACCAGCAACCTCGAGTCCACCATCGACTCCTTCGAGCGTCTCTGCAACGGCGAGGGCGACGACATCTCCGAGGGTGCGTTCATGTACGTCGGCACGCTCGATGATGCCCGCAAGAAGGCCGAGAAGATGAAGGCGAGTTGAGCGGCGAGGGGGAAGGGAAGAGGGATCGAGGGATTTGGAGAATTGAGCCTTCAAGCCCCCGCACGAGCGGGGGTTTTTTTGTCGAGATAGACTGCCGCAATGAACGTCTCCCCCTTCCTGCCGGTCACGCTTGAAGGCTCGGGGGTCGTGCTTCGGCCGCTGGTGCGCGAGGATGCCCCCGCGCTGTTTGCCATCACGCCCGAGACCACGTTCCCCTACTTCCTCTCCTGGCCGACGGAATGGACACCCGCTTCGTTCGCCGTGTGGCTCGAAGCCCACATCGCCAACCCGAAGACCCGCGCGTTCGCGGTCATCGACCGAGCGACGGGCGGCATCGTCGGCTCGACCTCCTACCTCGACATCGACCCTGTCAACCGCTGCCTCGAGATCGGCGCGACGTGGTACGCCCCCGCCCGGCGCGGCACGCGCATCAACCCCGAGTGCAAACTGCTCCTGCTCGGGCACGCCTTCGAGCAACTCAACTGCGTGCGGGTCACGCTCAAATGCGATGCCCGAAACCTGCACAGCCAGCGGGCCATCGCCAAACTCGGCGCGATCCGCGAGGGTGTGCTGCGCAAGCACCGCATCCAGAGCGACGGCTTTGTGCGGGACACCGTGTACTTCAGCGTGGTCGCGGAGGAATGGCCGAGGGTAAGGGAGGGGTTGAATGAGAGGATTGCTCGATCCGAAACAAGGCCCGGTATTTATCGGTAGATCCGAATGCCATTCAGACAGGGATTCAAGTCTTCAGACCAAAGGTCTGGACGTTCGTAGCCGGGGCGTGAGGCGGCTTTGCGACGACACCCCCGGAAAGCGGACGCCCCATCTTCCTGCAGTCTGTAAGACTGCTCGTCGGCATCAATGCCTCGCACGATCGCTCCTTGCTCATCGGGACGACCCCTTCGGGGTCGAGC
>CAYMWG010000037.1:0-14125 GCA_964393765.1 uncultured Phycisphaeraceae bacterium | reverse complement strand
GCTTCTCCGGGGGTGTCGCTCGCCTGCGGCGACCTCCACCGCCCGGCTACTCACGGCCACGCCTTCGGCGTGAAGACCCAATACTCCAAGACTCTCAGTCCTATGGAATGGCATACCGGTATCATCCGCCTCTCCCCCGATCCCTCATCCCTCTTCCCTTCTCCTTATGAAAATCCACGAATACCAGGCCCGTGAACTGCTCGCCAGCGCGGGCATCCCCGTCCCGCCGTCCATGGTGATCGAATCGCCCTTGCTCGCGGAGGAGGCCTTCAACAAGGTCACCCGCGCGGCGGGCATGACGGGCGCAAGCGCGCTCGCGGTCGTCAAGGGCCAGGTCCACGCCGGCGGGCGCGGCAAGGCGGGCTTCGTCAAACTCGTCAAGACTGCCGCGGAGGCAGAGGCCGCCGCGAAGTTCATGCTCGGCAACAGGATGGTCAGCGTGCAGACGGGGCCGGATGGGCTTCACGTCAAAAAACTGCTGGTCGCGGCGGGCGTCGACATCGACAAGGAGTTCTACCTCGCGGTCACCACCGATCGTGCCACGCGCCGCAACGTGCTCATCGCCTCGCGCGAGGGCGGCGTGGAGATCGAGCAGGTCGCGCACGACCGGCCCGATGCGATCATCAAGCAGTTCCTGCACCCGACGCTGGGCCTGCAAGACTTCGCCGCGCGGAAGATCGCGTACGCCCTGGGCTTCTCTGGGAAGCTGGCGAATCAGGCCGCGGACGTCATGCAGAAACTGGCAAAGGTGTTCATCGAGAAGGACTGCACGATCGCGGAGATCAACCCGCTCGTGCTGACCAAGGACGGGCAACTGCTGGCGATCGACGCGAAGTTCAACTTCGACGACAACGGGCTGTTCCGCCACCCGGACCTGCAAGGCTACGCGGACCCGGCCGAGGAACACCCCGCGGAGGTGCGGGCCAAGGCCGCGGGCCTGAGTTACATCCCCCTTGACGGCAACATCGGCTGCCTGGTGAACGGCGCGGGCCTGGCGATGGCGACGATGGACATCATCAAACTCCACGGCGGCACGCCCGCGAACTTCCTGGATGTCGGGGGCTCGGCCAGCGAGCAGGCCGTGACCGAGGCCTTCAAGATCATCCTGTCGGACATCGCGGTCAAGGGCGTGCTGGTCAACATCTTCGGCGGGATCATGCGGTGCGATGTGATCGCGCAGGGCATCGTGAACGCGGCGAAGGAGGTCGGCTTCAAGGTCCCGCTGGTGGTCCGGCTGGAGGGCACGAACGTGGAGGCCGGGCGCAAACTGCTGGATGCCGCACGCAAGGACATCCCGACGATGCAGCCCGCAACGGACCTGACGGACGCGGCCAGGAAGGTGTGCGCGGCGGTGGGATGAGCGGCGGGACGGTTACAATCAAGCGATGGATCAGGAACAGGTCATTCAGACGCTTCGCGAGGCCATGCCCGACCTTGTGCAAAGGTTCCCCGTGAGTGAACTGTCGCTCTTCGGCTCGGTGGCTCGCGGCGACAACGGACCTGGGAGCGATGTGGACGTGCTCGTGCGCTTCATGCCCGGGGCCAAGGTCACGCTTTTCACGCTCGCGGGCCTGCTCTGCCACCTCGAAGATTGTCTGGGATGTACGGTTGATCTTGTTGAGGACAGCCCGAACTTGAGGGCTGCGTTCCGATCAAAGATCGACAGGGACCGCCGCCGTGTCGCCTAACCGACCCGCCATCCCATTGCATATCCTCATCAACGGGATGATCGACGACATCCATCGGATTGATGGGTTCATAGCGGGCATCACCGACGACGACTTCGTGAAGGACGAGAAGACCTTGTTCGCCGTCTGCTACGCATTCGTGAGTTTGGGAGAGGCTGCGGGGCGCATCCCCGAGAACTTCCAGAAGTCGCATCCCGAGATTGAGTGGCGGGAGATCGGTAATTTCGCAACTTCATGATCCACGTTTACATGACGGTTGACCCTTTGCGCTTGCTTGAGACCGCAAGGACCGACGTGCCGCCACTGCGCGCACAACTCAGCATCATTCTCAGACGTGGATGACGGTCGCAAAAACGAGTCGAGGCGGCGCTGCCGCACCACCTCGACTCGATCCGCACGATTATCTGCCTCGGCCCTTGCACCCGCGAGCCCCTGACCGGGTGGCTCGCGGACACGCGAACGTCAGCCCCTCCACTTCGCCTCAGCGACGCCGTCCTTGAAGCGGACAACGGTTGTCAATGTTGCCGGGCGCGATTCGTCCTTGCCGCCGCCGCCTATACCCAACACGTTCACCATCTGGCCGACGATTGCCCCGACCTTGAAGCCCCACACAAGCAGTTCCGAGCCGTCCGCCATTTCCGTCTTGCGATCGGGCTCGCCCAGCACCGTCACCACCCACAACCTTGATGTCGCTCCCACCTCAATCTCATCAAACAGTTCCTTCGAGACAAAGGTGCCTTCGTAGCGCGTCTCAGGAGCACTCATCTGGATGACGATCGGCCCTTCGAGTCGGATGGCCCCATCCAACTTCATGCTCATATCCGACCGCAGTTCCATCGGCTTGGACGTATCCACACAACCTGCGAGAAAAATGGTCAGCACCGCCGCGGCCGCTGCAAGGCAGAATGGAGTCTGCCCCGAGCAGCACAGACGGCGGCACCGACCGGATGGAGAGAGCATGTTGAATCCGTCGGTCATCTGAAAGCGGCCTCCACGCCGCGGAAAAACTCGTCAGAGAGCCCCGGGGGCGGCCGAACGGGAGGGCTGGCCGCCGCCGGGGTACTCTCCTGAATGCGGCGGGCCGAGGAGGAGATTCCAAGCCTCGATCCGCCACTGCAAGTCAACGGACATATCTTCTCTACCCGGGCTGGAGGGGTGGTGAAGCCGTCGTGAATCACCCCTCATAATGAGTCACTCGCGGCCGCTCGCAGAATCTGGTACTTTTGATAGGCGGGCGGGGGTAAACAGGGGCACTCAATGGCAGACCTCAACGAGCAGAAACTCCTCCTGATCATCATCGCGATCCTGCTCCCGCCCCTCGCGGTGGGCCTGAAGACGGGAATCAGCGTCCATCTGCTCCTCAACATTGTCCTGACGCTCCTCTTCTACTTGCCCGGCCTGCTGCACGCGCTGTACGTTGTGCTGTCCTGAGCGGGCCACATCGGTGAGTAGCAATGTCATGCCATCCGGACCCATCGCCACGCCCACCACCGAGCGCGAACGTCGCGCCGAGATACAAAGAACTGCAAGCCGCGCGCCGGTGGCGCGGGCCGACAAGCCCGCGGGCCCCTCGCTCTCGGGCGACACAATCGCGGGGGATTTCTTCCGCCGCCGTGCAGAAGGCCACCGGCAAGCCTTGGACCTGGCTCAGGACGCTCGACAAGGCGGGCGCGATGGAGATGCCGCACAAGGACATCGCCACGCTCCTTCACCACAATCACGGTGTGGGGTCGTGGTGGTGTCAGATGGTCACGGTCGGCTACGAGCAGGCGAGGGGCATGCGCTTCAAGCACCAGGTCGCATCGGGCTTCTCGGGCAACGCCAGCCGGACGATCCGCGCCACCATGAAAGCGACCTTCACGGCGTGGACTGATGAGCAAGTGCGGGCGAAGTGGCTCCCCGATGCGCCGATGGTCATCCGCAAGGCGACTCCGGGGAAGCGCATCCGCCTGACCTGGACGCACGCCCCGGTGCGCGGGCGCGGCCCCACCCGCGACAGCATCATGGAGGTCAACTTCTGGGACAAGTCCGCAGTCGGACAGACCAAGACGCTGGTGCAACTCCATGAGGCCAAACTCTGTTCACCGGCGGATGTCCGCAAGTCCAAGGCCTTCTCGGGCGAAGCACTCGATCGGCTCCGCACAGTGCTTGAAGCCTGATGCAGGCTCGGCCAAAGCATCCATGCGAACAATGTGCCGCCGAACTCCTTGTGCCGACAGGGAAGATGCCCCCGCCGCGTATTGTCTGATATGTTTGACCCTGAGAGGAGCGTTGCATGCCCGTGCTGAACCTGCCGCAACTGCATAAATGTTTGCCTGCCCGCAAGCGCCTGCCGATGGCCGCGGGCATCGGCTTCGTTCTGATACTGATGATCCCGTCCGTCGCCCAAGGCCTCTCCGCGCCCGTTGAACCGCCCCCCTCGGTGGATTCGGAACAGGTCGACCTTCGCCCCCGATTCGTGCCCGGGCAGGCGATGCGCTACGAGATGTCGATCAACTCTCGGTCCCAACTGAGTTCCAAGGAACTGCCGGAGATGGACGGCAAGCAGGCGATGAAACAGACGCTGCGGCTCTCGCTTCGCGTCCTGGAAGCGGGCTCCGATGGCGCAACGCTGGAGATGATCTACGACGCCGCGAAGGTCTCGTATGAGAGCGATGAGATGAGCGCGGAGTACGACAGCGCAAACCCCCCCCCGGCGCGCCCCGGGACCGGCACCACACCCGCCGGCAATCGGTCTCCCGACCCGCTCGCCGATCCCGATGCGTCCAAACTTCTCGAATCGCTGGTCAAAGGAATGGTGGGCGCGAAACTCCTGCTGAAGACCGATAGCGCGGGCAACATCACCTCCGTCACCGGCGACGGCGGCCTGTCGATCATGTCCAAGAGTTTCATGGCATCGGTCGGCGGGAGCGGCCTTCCGGGATTGGGAGGGGGGGCAGGTGCTGGCGGCGCGGGCGGATCGCCCTCCCCGAGCGAAACGGCGAAATGGCTGATCGGCGGGCTGCGCCCGTCGGGGATGGCGCGCGTTGGAGAGACTTGGACCAATATCGACAGTCTGGGCGGAACGCCGCTGGGCGAGTTTCAGATGAGGACCGAGCACACACTCGCCACTCATCGCGCGGGCATCGCAGCGGTGAAGTTCTCCGGCAAGGCAACAGCAACTTCCGCGGGCAGCCCCAGCCCGACCGGCTTTCAACTCGATCACATGACCAACGATGGCACATACCAGTGGGACACCCGCCGCGGCATGCTGCTGAGGATGGATGCCGACATGCGCGTTGGCATCAGCGCCTCCCTGACCGGAATCCTTCTGAAGAGCGATTCAGTGACCACGGTCTCCGTAAAGCAACTCGAGCGATAAGGGCCGTCGAGCAATCCTTCCAAGGCCGAGGCGGTTATCGGGCCTGCATTACGCACGTCTGACGCATCGCTGGCCGGTTCCTCAAAACCACGGGACGGTTCACTCGATAAGACTCCCTGCCGGCGCGGGTTGCGCCGGCGAGGAGGCTTCCTTGCCCAGACTGTTCCCGTGCCCCGCGATCATACTTGCCACCCTTACGCTGGTTCTCCCCGTGTCCGCGCAGGGCGGGACTGGGCAGACCGACAAAGTCGATCTCTCGCCGCGATGGATCGCGGGCGCTGAGGCTGTGTTCGAGTACACCTCGGACTCGACCCGGCTCGACGCCGTCCCCGCGATGGCGACCAAGCAAGAACAACGCACTCGCCAGGAGATGACCGTCCGCCGCAAGGTCATCGAGACCGGCTCCGCGGGCACGGTGCTCGAACTGGTCTTTGAGCGCATCAAGGTCGTCATCACCCAGGGCCGCACGTTCATGCTCTACGACACTCGCAAGCCGCCCGCCGCGGATCGCAGCAATGCGCTCGAGCACGCTATCAAGCCGGTGCTCAACCAGCCGATCCGGGTCGTTCTCGGCGCGGACAACTCCGTGCGCGAGATCACCGGGATCCCGCCACCCTTGACCATCGAGGGCACGGTACGGCCGCTCGTCATCGATCAGGAACTCGTGCGCGACTCACTGGGCGGGCTTTACGGCCTGCAGAAGCAGCCGCCGCAAGCCAAGGTCGGCGAGAGTTGGCTGCTGACCGAGGACCTGCCGAGCGGCCCCGATGCACGGTTCATCATCCGGCACAAGCGGACGCTCAATGCGGTGACCGATGGTCTCGCGAGCGTCACCTCCTCCGCCAGCGGCGAGATCAAACCCGTCGATCCAGCCAAGCCGAGCGGCAAGCGACTCGCCGAGTTTGCCTGCACTACCCAGCACGAGTGGGACATCGCCCGAGGTCGTCTGGGCTGGATGGTCCTCGAACAGAAAACCGTGCGCCACGGCGTCGTTCGTCAGGCCCGCTCCGAGCACACCTCCACCGTCCGGATAACGCTCGCCGCCGAGGGCTTCTCGCCTCCTCCGCCGCCGCCATCCGATGGCCCTGCCGATGATCCTCCCGGCGCGGCCCCGTCCCTCAACAATCAGCGACCGCAACCGCCTCGTTGAACGCGATGGGCCCTCACCATTCCCGCGACCTTGCTGCTGTATGTCGCTATACCTGTTTCCCATGACAACCGCTACGATCGTCATCACTGCCCGGAGAATGCTCATGTCCCACTTGCTCGGTCTCGTCCGCCTCGGAGCGCTCGCCCTCGCGATCTCGCCCGCTCTCGCCTCGGCGTCGAGCACGCCCGATGTGATGGAACCCATCAGCCTCAAACCGAACCTGACGCCCGGGCACGAATCGGTCGTCGTCGTGGAGACGTCGCGGACCAGCACGATCCTGCCGATGGGCCTGCCCGGCGAGGGCGCGCAGGAGAAGTCGACCGCCGGTTCCCACACCATCGAGTACCTGATGAAGGTCGCGAGCAGCGATGCGACCGGCTCGGTCGTCACCCTCCGCGTCGAGAAGATCGAGATGACCGCCAAGACCGCGAAGGCCGAATACAACTGGAAGAGCACCGATGCGCGTGGAAAGAACGATGTCGACAACCAGGTGCTGACCACGATGCGCCCCGCGCTGGGCGCGACCATCACCATCTCCCTCGATCCGCTGGGCAACGTCACCAAGGTCGACAACGGCGGCGTGCAGATCGTGACAAGCGACCTGACCGATTTCGTACGACTCGTGGTTGGCCCGCATGAGGTTCGCAGCCGCTGGAGCCCCGTGCTCTCTCCCCGAAAGGGCGACTACAACGTCGAAGTCGGGCAGAAGTGGACGGGCGAAGAGAAACTCGATGTCCCCCGCTTCGGTCAGTTCACGAACACCACCAACTACGAACTCAAGTCCGCCAGCGATGCCGAGGCGATCATCGATCTTCAGGGTTCGTACTCGCTCGGAGCGGGACCGGACGGCCAGACGCCCATGTTCAGGGTCAAGAACTCCTCGGTTGTCGGCACGATTGTCTGGGACAGGGTTGGCGGTCTCCTCAAGACCGCGGAAATCAACCAGCGTGTGGAACTCGAGGGCAATGCGCAGGGCATACCCCTGGGCTTCCGCACCGAGACCAAGGTCAAGTTCCGTCGCGAGGCAAAGGCCGCGGCCGAAGCAGCACCCAAATGAGGCCCGGGCCTCCGACGGAGGCTCGGCGGCACGAACCCCGCCACGCGCATCACGCCGCGACAGCGCGGATCACGCTGATCGCCCGCTCGATCATTGCGGGTGTGACATCCAGGTGGCACACAAACCGCAGTCGTCGCGGCGAGTTGGGCAGCGCGAGCACGCCCGCCTCTTTGAGACGTCGCGAGACATCCGCCGCGGAGCCGACACGCTCCTCAAGGTCAATAAAGCACATGTTCGTCTGAACCCGCAGCGGCACCGAAAGACCCGGCGTGTTCCCCAGCGCCTCTGCCAGGCGCGCCGCCATCGCGTGGTCGTCTCCGAGCCGTGCGCGGTGGTGGTCCAGCGCGTGCAGCGCGGCCGCGGCAAGCACGCCCGACTGGCGCATGGTCCCGCCGAACATCTTGCGGAACCTCGCGACGCGCGTGATGGTCGCCCGGTCGCCCGCAACGGCCGACCCCGCCGGCGCGCCGAGGCCCTTGGAAAAGCAGCACGAGATGGTGTCGAAATGCCGCGCATAGTCCTGGGGGTCAAGGCCGGTGGCAGCGCAGGCATTCCAGATGCGGGCCCCGTCGAGGTGTAGGCGGAGCCCGCGGGCGCGGGCCGCCCGGGCGACGCGTTCCACCTGCTCCAGCGGCCAGATCGACCCGCCGCCGCGGTTGTGCGTGTTCTCGATCAGGAGGAGCGCGGAGTGCGGGCTATGCACGCTGTCGGTGCGAACCGCCTCGGCGACATCGGATTCCTCAAACATCCCCGCGGGGCCGCCCAGCGGCCGGATCATCACCCCGCAGAGCGCGGCGGGCGCGCCCGTCTCGTAGTGGATGATGTGGCTGTCCGCGTGCGCCAGAACCTCGTCGCCCGGCTCCGTCTGAGCCCGGATCGCCGTCTGGTTAGCCATCGTGCCGGTAGGCACGAAGCACGCCGCCTCTTTGCCCATGAGTGCGGCCACACGTTCCTGCAGCGCGATGACCGTGGGATCGTCCCCCAGCACATCGTCGCCCACGACGGCCTCGGCCATGGCGAGCCGCATCGCCGGGGTAGGGCGGGTGACTGTGTCGCTACGGAGATCGATGGGACTGTCCGCCATGACTCGCTCCTACCCCCCTACCACCCGCCCACCACTCCAACGCTCACCCGAATCCACCCATTTGCGGGCACAAGTCACCGGAGTTTACCCCTTGATTGTAAAGATTCACGCGAGAGCATCGAACGTCGCACGGCGGAGCCTCACCCTTACATTACAATCCGCTAGTCCTTGGGGCCGGGTCCGTACCGGGTGAGTTCCATGAAGACGCGCGCCCACATGCAATTCTCGGCAGACGCGGCGGGGGCCGCGCGGCTCGTGCTCGGATCGCGCGCCCGGATGCTCAAGCGGTGTCTGAAAGAGGTCGCCGAGCCGCGCGCCGGCGCAAAGGCCCGGCGCGCCGTCCACCAGGTGCGCGTGGCGACCCGCCGCTTCGCCGTTGCCCTCGACGTATTTGAGCCGGTTCTGCCCGGCAAGGGCACGCGAGCCGCGGGAAAGGCGGTTCGAGATGTCCGGCGGTTGTGCGGCGAACTTCGCGACGCGGACGTGCTGCGGGCCTGGTTGAAAGCGGAACTCCGCTCCCCGAGCGCGCCCCTTCGACCCGGACTCGAGTTCCTCGACAAACTCCTTCGCGCTCAGCGTCGCGAGGCAAGAGCGAAACTCGCCCGAAAACTACCCGCGATCCGAGCGAAGGTCGAGGACAAGTTCGCACGCGTTCTTGGCTCCCGAACAGGCGAGGCCCACGCTTCAACGGTCGGTCAGTCCGCTCGCACTGCCCTGGAAAGACTCGCCGATGAGGTGCTCGTCGCGGCGGCCGCGAATCTGCGCAACACCGAACGCCTGCACGCCCTGCGGATCGCGTGCAAGCGGCTGCGCTACGGACTTGAACTCTTCGAGCCATGTCTGGGCAAGAAGCAGACCCAGCCCCTGCTTGCGCAACTCGAAGAGTTCCAGGCGAAGGTGGGCGGGTTCACCGACGCTTCGATGCGCTGCGAACTCATCCAAAGCACCATCAAGGTTGGGGCGGTTCCCAAGGCCAACACCTCGAAGTCCGCTTCAAAGCCGCCCTCGCGCCCCCTCGCGTCCCTCCGAAGACTGCTGGTTCGGGAGCAAGCGACCCTCAAACGGGAACAGCGTGCGTCCATTCAAGGCTGGCGGAGCCTCGCATCGAGCAACTTCCTCGATGCCCTGCGAGAACTGACTTTCACTCCTACGCCGGATTCCCGGGCCGCCCCCGCTGCCGCGGCATCCCCGGCTCGCACCAGCACCCCCGCCGGTTACGATGAAACTATCGGCGATGCGCCCGCTCTGCCGCGGACCCCTCGAATCCTCCTGGTTCCGTCGAATGGTCATACGCAAGCAACCCGCGTGACCGCCACGAGCCGCAAGCAGCGCCGGCGGATCGCCGCGATTGATGTCGGCACCAACTCCATCCGTCTCATCATCGCGGAGACCGCGCCCGACGGGTCTTACCGGGTGCTCGATGACGAGAAGGAAATTACCCGCCTCGGGCGCGGCCTGCACAGCACGGGGAAACTCGACCCCGCAACGCAGGAACACTCGGCCGTCACAATCTCGCAGATGATATCGATCGCCGCGGGGTATGGCGCCGACAGCATCCGGGTGGTCGCGACCTCGGCCTGCCGGGAAGCCACGAACGCCGCCGACTTTCTCGCGCTCGTAAAGGAACGCGCGGGAGTTGATGTCGAAGTCATCCCCGCTGAGCAGGAAGCGTTGCTCGCGTACCGATCCGCCGCGGGAGCGTTTGACCTTGCCGGCGTCCCGGCGGCGGTCGTGGATATCGGGGGCGGCAGTCTGGAAGTCGTGTTCTCGGCTGGGCCAGGCGCTGAGGATGCTCGTGGCGCGGGGCTGGGCGGCGGGGTCATTGAGCGCATCTTCAGCCTCCCGCTCGGCGCGGTCCGGCTCACCGAGCAGTTCGGGGGGGCCGATGCCGCGGTGGGCAAGGGCTTCCGCGATCTGACAAGGTTCATCGAGAGTCAACTCAAGGAGACCATCGGCAAACCGCCGTTCACGCCACGGATCCTTGTCGGCACCGGCGGCACCTTCTCCGCGCTTGGCGCCATGCTCGCGCATCGAGAGCAGGACGGCGCGGCCGGCGGGCTCTTCCCCGTCACGCTGCAGGGACGCGAAGTGCGGCGCGCGGACCTGCGCCATCTGCTCGAATACCTTCGAAAACTGAGCGTCAAAGAGCGCGCAAAGGTTCACGGCCTGCCCGCCGACCGCGCCGACATCATTGTCGCAGGGCTCGCCGTGATTGATCGCCTTCTCGGCTTCCTCGGGTGCAACGGGCTGTTTGTTCACGAGGGCGGGATCCGCGACGGCCTGCTTCTGTCGATGGTGCGCGGTGGCGCGGGCGACTCGTCCCCGCGTCACGGGGGGCCGATGCGCGCTGTGAAGCGCTTCGCCCGTGCCTGTGGATTCGAGGCCGCTCATGCGAGCCATGTAACACGACTGGCGCTTCGAGTATTCGACGAACTCGCTGCGCAATCGGGGTCGCTCCGCCCCCGGAAGAGTGGATGGGGAACTTCCTTTGACGCTCGCGACCGCTTGCTGCTTGAGGCGGCTTCGCTGCTCCACGATGTCGGCTATCTGGTGAACTACGCGGCCCACCACAAACACTCCTACCACCTGATCGTCCATGCGGACCTTCCGGGTTTCACCTCGCGCGAGGTGCAGGTCATCGCCAATGTTGCCCGCTATCACCGGGCAGCGGAGCCCAAACTCGGGCACCGCAACTTTGCAGCACTCACGAGGGACGATCAGCAGCGCGTGCGGGCGCTCGCGGGCGTGCTGCGGCTGGCCGATGGCCTTGACCGCACGCACATGCAGCAGGTTCTCGACCTTCGCGTCCGCATCGAAAAGGGCGGCGCGCACTTCGAGCTCGTCGCGGACAGCAAGCCCGCCGTGGACATCTGGGGCGCGGTGCGCAAGTCGCAACTGTTCACGCGCGTGTTTGGTGTTCTCCCGCACTTTGAGTGCCGCATCGATGAGCTCCTCGTCACTGAGGCGGGACGCGTGGCCCCGATACAAGCGGATCTCTTGTCCGCCTGATCCGGTGGAAATATTTGCGTGCAACACTTGCTCAGTCCAAGGCTTGGGTCACTGCCAGTTCTCCGGACGTTGCACGTCCGAGGGCTATCACTCCAACCAAAATCGCACTGTAAGTTCATGCCAATGAATAACTTACGCAGTCAACTCATGGTTATTCGGACCTTGTTGGCAGAAAGAACAGAGAGTTTGTGCCACAAGTGCCGTATGGGCAGGAATTTCCACTGAAAAGTCTTGACCCCCAAAACGGGTTGTGATACAACGACAACTGCTCGCGAGCATACGAGCGGGTCTTGGGTCATTGAGGCCCAGGAGAGCAAGGGTGCTCAGGTTGGTTTGGTTTGGGTCATTTGTTCTTGGAGCCATCCACAGTCATCGGAGGCAACCGGCGGCAGGTGGTCCGGCAAAGCGCACGCATTCACGAGCGGCGAGTCGTTTCTCGTCGCGGCGGGCGAAACGTGGTTTCGTTCATGTGTTCCTGCAAACTTAGGAGGTTCTCAGATGGTCCGTATGTGTGATATCATGACACTCGCCTGTGCGACCGTGATGGCGGCTGGTACCGTCGCCACGGCCGATGACAAGGCCGCTGCGCCCGTTTCGGGCCAGCCCGTTGTTACGACTCCCGGCAGTTTCGCCCAGGTCATGGGCGAGGGCTGGTCGGGCATCGTTTCCCGTGGTGGCAACAATGATGATGAGTGCGACTGCGACACCGACGAGGTGTGGTGGAACGGCAACTGGGACGGCATCGACGGCCAGGTCTCCCACGAAGGCGGCGGCGCTCCTCAGGGCGCAGTCGCTGCCGACGACTTCTTCCTCTGCGATGGCTTCATCCACTCGCTGCGTACGATCGAGGTCACCATCCTCAACAACAGCCAGTTCGGCCTGAACCGCGGACGTCTGGAGATCTACTCCGACTGCAACGGTTGCCCCGACGAACTGCTGTACGTCCTCCGCGAGTTCGAAGTCACCAGCATCAGCGACGCTGGCGACGGCGCTAACGGCTTCACCGAGTACCTCTTCTGGTTCGACATCGACGCAAGTCAGGATGGCGAGTGCCCCGGCGAGGAAGTCGATCGCGGCACCTTCTGCGAACTCGGCGGAGCTGACGAGGATTGCACCCACCACATCGCCCTCCGCGGCGGTACCTACTGGATCTCCTTCGTCGGCCGCACCGATGGCCAGGGCTCGGACCTGTCCTTCTGGGGCACCACGGGCGACGAGACCAACTCTCCGTTCAACTCCATCAAGGGCTCCGTCGCCAAGAAGCGCGAGAGCACCGGGATGCCGGCCAACTGGAACGACCCGTACGATTACGATGGCATCCCCTGGACCTCGGTCGAGGAGTGCTGCGTCGGCTGCACCGACCTCGCCTTCCGCGTCTGCTACGACTCCTGCAAGATCCTCCTCGATAACGGCAGCGACCTGGCCCGTTACGGCACGACCGGTGGAAGCGTTGAGGAAGGCGCGCGCTCCGAGCGCTCCGGCCTCATCCGCAACAGCCGCGCGGCCGACGACTTCGTCGTTCCGCCCTGCCGCGACTTCGATGTCTGCTACATCGAGGGCTGCGTCTACACCAACTGCGACCCGGCGTTCCGCGGGTTCTTCGAGATCTACGCCAACGACTGCAACCTCCCCGACTACGAGTTCGGCGACACTCCCATCTGCAGCAGCTACGAGAACGACCACTACCTGAAGCGCATCTGCCTTGATTACGCCGTCACCATCGACGGCGTCTCGGGCCTGGACGCCTACCTGCTCCAGTTCCATGACATCGACGGCTGCCGCCTCGACTCCGGTCAGCAGTACTGGATCTCGATCGGCGTCAACGACACCTTCTCCTTCATCGAGCGCGGCTACTTCTGCCGCAACTCCTACTGCGATCGCGAGTGCGACATCAACTTCAACCCCGGTGCGGTTCTCGACCCGGCCAACACGCTCCCCGGCTACAACAACGGCGAAGGCATCGACGAGTGGACCAGCACGGCTGAGTTCCCCGCCCGCTACGGTTCGGGCGGAACGGACTTCTCGTTCCTCATCGCCGGTGATCTCCTCGACGAAGCCAACGGCCCGAACGCCGGGCCCGCTTGCGCGGCCGATGCCGACAACAACGGCATTGTCGAGGTCACTGACATCTTCACCTTCCTGTCCGCCTGGTTCGCCGGCTGCCCGTAAGACTGCGTAAAGCAGTCGCACGGGACGCTTCAAGCGTCCAAGTTCAGGGAAGACTGAAAAGTCTTACGCAGCGCCCCGGGATTCGTCCCGGGGCGTTGTTTTTTTTGATTTGCGGCTACTTGGGCAGCGTCGGATCGACCACCCCATCGGAGGTCAGTTCGATCCTCCGCCCGTCCACCCGGACAAGCATCACCCGCCGGTTGTCGTGATCGATCGTCTCGATCGTCCAGCCGTCGGCGGGCTGATCGCCCGAAACAAACAGTCGGTTGTTGATGGAAGCCACGGGCGCACCGCGGCCGCGAGAAATCACACCACCCAATCGAAGGTCCGGGAGCGGCTTCTCATCCTCCCCCTTGGCAGCGCCAAACACCTGAACAGGCACAACCGGGGCGGGCGCGCGGTGCATGGGCGAGGTAAGGGGTTGTGCGCTCCCGGCACGCTCAGCCAACCACGCCAGGGCGGCGGTTTCCGGGGGGCCTATCAACATCGCGGGTGCCTCGCCCGGGGCAGCGGCATTCCCAGTCGGTTCCTCGGTCAGGGAGGGTTCGGCGGTCGCCGCGGCCGGTCCGCCACCAAAGAGCACCTGGGCGACCTGAACCGCGATCAT
>CAYMWG010000036.1:0-15499 GCA_964393765.1 uncultured Phycisphaeraceae bacterium | reverse complement strand
GGGGGAAGGGACGCGGTGCGTCCAGCCATAACGCGATTGCTCGGCCCGATCACCGGTCCGTGAGCAATGCGGCGCACAGCACGTCCGCCACCGTTACGGCTGCGACGATGCCCAGCACAACGCCAACGCGCCCGCGGCGGCGGTTCGAGTAACTCAGGCCCGTGGCAAGGGTCGCGATGTCCGTTACATCGCCGACAACACGCGCCTGCACCCACTTGCCCACGAGTTTGGGCCGATCCTGAGCGAGGATGCCCAGGCCGTTGGCGGTTCCGCGTACGCCGTAGGCCCGCACGAGTGAATCTTGCTCGGGCATGCCCAGCCAGCGAGTCAGGGGGCCGGCAGCGAGAATCTCGGTCAAGCCAAGGGCGATGCTGAGCCAGCCGAGCGCGCGGGCAAACCTTGCAACCTCGTGCTCCCGCGATCCCGTGCCGCTGGTGGTAATGTGCGTCTTATACGAACGGTCCTGGCCTGCTGATATTCCGGCGATGCCGAATCGAGCGGGGGCGGGACGACACGGCAGCCGAAGCGCTTTCACGAGACCGGGCTCCATCGCGCGAGAGGAGAAGTTGTCAAGGCCGGATTGAGTGATCTGAGCGCTCACGGGTTTTCTCCGTCGTGCAGAAATGGAAGCGTTGAAGGGATTTGCAACTACGGGATGAGAACGACCTTGATGCACCCGTCCTTCTTGTCGCGGAAAGTTTCATACGCCTTGGGTCCCTGCGCCAGCGGCAGGCGATGGGTGACTACGAAGGAGGGGTCGATATCACCCGCCTCGATCCGGTCAAGGAGCATGGTGTGGTACTTGGCGACATGAGTCTGACCCATCTTCATGGTGAGGCCCTTGTTCATCGCCGCGCCAAAGGGGAGTTTGTCCGGGAAGCCGATGTAAACCCCGGGAACAGAGACCGTCCCCGCCTTGCGGCAGCAATAGATTGCCTCGCGGAGCACATGTGCGCGGTCGGTTGCGAGCATGAGGGCCGATTTCACTTTGTCGAGAATCGCATCGAACGACCCCCACCCGTGCGCCTCAGCGCCAACGGCGTCGATGCAGCGGTCCGGGCCGCGACCGGCGGTCATGTCCTGGAGGCGGGGATAGACCTTTTCCTGGCTGAAGTCGATGGTTTCCGCCCGTCCCTTGTCACGCGCCATCGCCAGGCGCTCGGGCACGCGGTCGATCGCGATGACGCGACCAGCGCCGAGCATCCAGCAACTCTGGATGCAGAACTGCCCGACCGGCCCGCACCCCCACACCGCCACCGTGTCGCCCGGCTCGATCTCGGCGTTCTCCGCGGCCATGTACCCCGTTGGAAAAATGTCCGAGAGGAACAGCACCTGCTCGTCGGCGAGGCCGGATTCGATCTTCAGGCAGCCGACATCCGCGTGCGGCACGCGCAGATACTCGGCCTGCCCGCCGGAGTAGCCGCCGAGAAGGTGGGAGTATCCAAACATGCCGGCGGGCGAGTGGCCCATCATCTTCTCGGCGAGAGCCTTGCTGCCCTCGGGGTTGGTCGTATCGCAGCAGGAGAAGAGTTGACGCCGGCAGAACCAGCACTCGCCGCAGGAGATTGTGAAGGGGACAACAACCCTGTCGCCCTTGCGGAGTTTGCGCACCTCGCTCCCGACCTCTTCGACAATGCCCATGGGCTCGTGGCCGATGACATCACCCGGTTTCATGAACGGATTGAATCCGTCGTACAGATGAAGGTCCGATCCGCAGATCGCGGTGGAGGTCACTCGGATGACAATGTCCCGCGGATGCTCGATGATCGGATCGGGCACGGTGTCCACACGCAGGTCCGCCTTGCCGTGCCAGCAGATCGCCTTCATACCACTTCCCCCTGTTGCGGCCATTCTTACCGCGTATGCGACAGCAAGAATGCCCACCGCGCCTGAGAGCACGGTGAAGCGTCCGTGAAAGTGGATGCGTGTTGAGACCCCCGCGGGCCGAGGAAGTTACGCCGCCGCTCTGGACAATGGGATGCTTTCCCGCCCAGCGCGTATCCAGCGCTCGCACACGCCGAGCAGGATGGAGCGGTCCAGCGGCTTGCTTGCGTAGTCGTCGCACCCGGCCGCGATGCAGGCGGCGCGATCGCTCTCCATCGCCATCGCCGTGAGCGCGACGATCGGCGTGCGGACACCCCGACCGCGGAGTTCCCGCGCGGCCCCGAAGCCGTCAAGTTCGGGCATCTGCATGTCCAAAAGGATCAGGTCGAAGGGCACCCCCGCGCTGGTGGCCGCAAGCGCTACGTCAACCGCAACGCGTCCATTCTCGACCACCCGGACTTGTGCGCCCGCCTTGCGGAGGAGCGTAGCGATCAGACGCTGGTTGTCCGGGCCATCCTCGGCAAGGAGGACGCGGCCCGTAAGAGTAACGGCTGCGAAGGCATCCGAGGGGGCAGTCGCAGCGGGGGGGATCAAACTATTGCACCTGTCTGCCACGTTCCCTGCATCGAACCGGAGCGTGAATGTGCTGCCCTCGCCGGGGACGGCGGCGACCGTGAGACTTCCGCCAAGAAGCCCCGCGAGGCGCTTGGAGATCGCCAGGCCAAGACCGGTCCCGCCGTACCGACGCGACATGGAACTGTCCACCTGCGTGAAGGGACGGAAGAGTTGCGAGATCTGCTCCGTGCTCATCCCGATCCCCGTGTCGATCACATCGATGGCGATCACGTTCCTGAGCGGATAGTCGGCGGACGATGAAACAGGAGCGAGGCACCGCACCACCATCCGAACGCCGCCGTGGTCCGTGAACTTGATCGCGTTGCCCACCAGGTTGACGAGAACTTGGCGGAGCCGAAAGGCATCGGATTCGACGATGCGGGGAGCCTCGCCCGCGTGTTCCACGGCCAGTGCCAATCCCTTCGCATCAGCCTTGACTCGCATCGTTGCTTCAACCTCGGCGATCACATCCCCGAGCACGAACGGTGCCGGTGTGATGGCAAACTTGCCGGCCTCGATCTTCGACAGGTCGAGGATGCCGTTGATGAGTTCGAGCAGATGCTCGCCGTTTCGGCGGATGATGTTGACGTAGTCCTCACGTTCGCCATCCGACGGCGAGCCCTCGCCCAGCAGGTCGGCATACCCAAGAATGGCCGTCATGGGCGTGCGGATCTCGTGACTCATGTTTGATAGAAAGTCGCTCTTGGCCCGGCTCGCATCGTCCGCCGCGGCCTTCGCCCGCGCAAGCCCGACGGCGCGGTGTCCGAGTTCGCGGTTCTGCTCGTCGAGCTCGGCGGCCTGGGCCGTGAGGATCCGGCCGGTGCGAGCGCTCTCGTTGATGTGCCGGAGGTAGCCGATCTGGAGCAGCGCTGCCGTGCCCATGATGGTAAGGATGATGGCGACATAGGCGATCATGCTCAGCCTCGCGTCCGAGACCGACGCGCCCCACTCATCGGCGGGGAAATCCACGCCCAGCACCGCCTCTACATCACCCGCGGCACCGTACACGGGCACAAACGCCGAAACCCACGTTCCCCACCTGTCCGTCTCCGGCGCGGCGGTGAACACGCTCTGTCCCAGCATCGCGGTATTCAGTTGGTCGAGCGAGAACTCGTAGTGTTCCCCGATCGCGGTCCGCTGCTCCCGCTCGCCGTCGATCAAACCACTACGGTCGTAGTCCGTTTCAGAATCAACAACGAGCCGCCACTGGCCATCCGCGCTGCGCCGAAAGGTATAGACGTCGGCGACGGCCGGGTTCGCCGCGAGCCATCGCTTCTGGGCCTCGATCAGGTCGAGGTAGAGTGGATCGTCGGCGGAGGCTTCGGAGTGCAGTTGCCAGTGCCCGCGCGCCCGCATCTCCGCCGCGTATGTAGGTGCGATCCCGTCGAGCGTTCGACGCAGATCGGCGGTCGCGCGTTCGCCCGCCGCGCTCACCATCCATGATCCGCCGCAGAGCGTGCAGACCATGAGCATCACGGCGGTGAGCGCGGTCCAGCGTCCGGCACGCAACCGGCTCGAGCGAGCAACGATGAGCGTTATCCCGGCGACGGTCGCGAAAGTCAGCGCAGCGAGGTCCGCGCCTCCCCACGCGGCATCGGTCACGCGCCAGACCACCAGACTGCCGAATGTCAGCCAGAGGGCCCACGCGATTCGCATCGTGATGCGAAACCGGCGGCCTGTCGCAGATTCAGAAGCCGAGGCCGGCGATAGCGAGTGTTGAACAGGAGTAGCGACGACGGACATAGGCCGGGCTCACTTCGTCGAATCTCGCGCTTGCATTGCCGTCCTCAAGATCGTCGTGATGCCGGCCGAGCATGAGTGCCGCGGCCGCGCGCCCACTCGGCGGGTCCCATAAGACCACTCATGTCCGACCGGCGCTTACACCCTCACCTTCAGCCAGCCGCCGTGCAGATAGCGCCCGCCGAACAGAAAGGCCCGGATGACGATCTCGCCGCACAAGCCGACCCAGAGCATCCACAGGCTCGGCGAGTCGTGGAACGGGTTGTCAAGCACCCCGCCGCCCAGCCACTGCGGCAGCGGGATATCCACGCCCGAACACGCGTACGCGAGGGGCAGTCGCACGAGATAGGTCGAGATCCACGTCAACCACATCACGACCTTCGCATCCCCTGCGCCGCGCAGCGCTGAGCGCAGGACAATGCCGATGCCAAACGGTATCTGCACAAGGCCGGTGATAAAGATCAATGTGGGCACCTGCTCGAGGTGGGTAGGCTGGCCGGAGATGAGCGAAACGATGAAGCGGGGGACCAGAACAAAGGCAATGCCCGCCGCGCCCATGAGGGCGACGGTCACCAGCGTGCATCGCTTGACTGCTCGGCGCGCGGAGATTGGACTGCCCGCACCGAGGTACTGCCCGGCGAGGGTTGCCGCGGCCGCACCCATAGCGAATCCGGGTAAGAACGAGAACGCCTCGATGCGGATGGCGACGATGTGCGCACCCATCAGTCCGCCGGTGGAAGCGGAGCCGTCGGGCGCGAGCGAACCGCCCGCGGTCACGGTTAGCCAGCCGACCATCAGGATGATGAGGAAGTTTCCGGCCCACATGCCCAGCGTCTCGAAGAAGTTGGGAAGGCCGACGGCCACCAGCCGGCGCATGGTGTGCCAGTGGGGGCGCAGCCGGCTCCGCTTGAGGCGCACGACCGAAGAGCCGCGGATGAGGAAGAGCACGACCATGAGCGCGCCGACGTACTCGCCGATCACCGTGCCCCACGCGATGCCCTCGATCCCGAGATCCAGCGAAAACGGATTCTCGAGGATAGTTGTGCGCACCCATTCCCCACCAACCAGGCGTGTGCTGGAAAGATCGACGCCCGAGAGCGCCCACGCGAACGCCATGTTGACGATGTTGACGACGGTCATGGCGAGGAGGGGGCGGAGGGAGTCTCCCGCTCCGCGAGCGCACGCGATCCCCGCCGCGAGGATCGACAGCGCCGGCACGCCCACAGCGCAGATTCGGATATAGACGCGAAAGCCCTGCGCGGCTTCTCCCGTCATGTTCATCACGGTGGACATCGGCCCGGCCACGGAAGCGACGAGCGCGCCGGTCGCGATCCCGGCGACAACCGCGAGGATCATGGTCTGCCCGGTCGCCGCGTGCGCAACAGCCATGCGTGACCCGCCCACCGCGCGGCTGACGAGCGCGGTCGCGCCCACGCTGATCGCCATCGCGACCAGGCCGACGAACCAGAGTATGTATGAGGCTCCACCGATCGCGTCCGTCGCCGCCTCGGAGATGTGCGCTGCCAGGAACGTGTCGGTCAGGCCGACCAGCGATTGCAGGAAACTCTCGGCGAGGATCGGCCACGACAGTGTCACGATCGCCATGGTCATGGACAGGCCAGCCAGTTTCCCGGTCCGCAGCGAACCGTCGGCGTTCAGGCCGGGCATGACGCGGAGCAAAGCCGGGCGCGGTGGGGGCGCGGCCTCGACGGGGGGCATCCCCGCGCCGCTAATCGCCGGACCCGCCAGCGGGTCGGTCGCGTCGGGGTTCGGGTGGGTGCGCTGAGGATGGCGGGAGGGTTGGAACAAGGCCGAAGCATCCTTAGCTGGGCAAGCGGGAGTGGGGGGGCGAAAGCTGGGCGCGATTGTTGGCGGGCCCGTGCTGCATGTCGTGCGATGCCCGGCCGTTCCTACACTCCGGCCCTATGTCGCACTCGCAGAATGAACGTGCCGAGAAAGCCGGAAGAGGCGTGGTCCACCGCTGGCGTCAGACGTTAATCCCAACCACGCGGGAGGCGCCGGCGGATGCCGAAAGCCCCTCGCATGTCCTGCTCTCGCGTGCGGGCTTCATCCGCAGGCTCGGCTCGGGCATCTACGACTATCTCCCGCTGGCCTGGCGGACGCTCCGCAAGGTCAGCCAGATCGTGCGCGAAGAGATGGATGGCGCCGGCGCTGCTGAGTTGATGCTGCCGGCGATGCTGCCCATCGAACTCTACAAGGACACGAAGCGAGATGTTGACTACGGAGACCTGCTCTTCAAGGTGACAGACCGCAAGGGCGCGATCAGCGCGCTCGGACCCACGCACGAGGAGCCGATCACGGAACTCGTGAAGGGGTCCATCACGTCCTACAAGCAGTTGCCCCTGAGCCTCTACCAGGTGCAGACAAAGTTTCGCGACGAGGCGCGCCCGCGATCGGGCCTGCTCCGCTGCCGCGAGTTCATTATGAAGGACGCCTATTCGTTCCACACGCATGTGGAAGGAGCGGGGGGGCTGAACGAGGCGTACGACGCGATGTTCCGCGCATACAACAACGTGTTCAAGCGGTGTGGGCTGGACTTCACGGCCGTTGAGGCCGAGAGCGGCCCGATTGGCGGCTCTGCCAGCCATGAGTTCATGGTGAACGCGCCCAGTGGCGAGGACACGATCCTGAAGTGCCCGGTGTCGGGGTACGCCGCGAACGTGGAGAAGTGTGAGATCGGCGACCGGCCCGTCGAGGGCGGAGCGTTCAACAGCGTGCCCTCGGGCGAGTTGACCGAGGTGCATACGCCGGGCCTGCCGGGGATCCACGAGGTCGGGAAGTTCATGAAGGTGAAGCCCGAGCGGATGCTCAAGACGATTGTGTTCCGGGCTGTGGGTACCCCGGCGCTCCGCGACGATGGCACATCGCGGAGCGATGCTGGTACCCCGGAAGGCATCCAGTGGGTTCTTGCGGTGATCCGCGGCGATCACGAGGTCAACGAGGGGAAGGTCAAGTCGGCGAGCGGATGGAAGGTCGAACTCGCGCCCGAGAAGGACGCTCGCGCGGCGGGCTTCGTCATCGGGTATGTCAGTCCCAAGGTCATTGTGGGCCGCACCGACTTCCTGATGCTGGTTGATCCGGATGTCGCGGGAGGCGGGTTCTGGGCCTCGGGGGCCGACAAGGCGGACCACCATGTCAAGCACTTCAACTGGAAACGCGAGGTCGGCGCGGTTCTTGGGGACCAGCGTTATGTAAAACTCGCCGATATCCGCAACGCCGCCGAAGGCGATCCGTCGCCCCGCACGCCGGGCGCTAGACTCGTCACCGGGCGCGGCATCGAGGTCGGGCACATCTTCAAACTCGGCACCAAGTACTCCGATGCGATGGGCTTCACGATCCTCGACGAAAAGCAGCAGAAACGAGGCGTCATCATGGGCTGCTACGGCATCGGCGTTTCGCGCACGATGGCCGCGAGCGTCGAGCAGAACCACGACGAGAACGGCATCATCTGGCCCGCGGCGATCGCGCCCTACCACGTCCTCATTACCATGATGAAGGCCGAGGACGCGGCGCACATGCAAGCCGCCAATACGCTCGCGGCGGGCCTCGCTGATGCCGGGCTGGACGTGCTCATCGATGACCGCGATGAGCGACCGGGTGTGAAGTTCAAGGATGCCGATCTCATCGGTATCCCTGTGCGACTCACCATCGGCGACAAGGCGTTGGCGGAAGGTGGAGTCGAGTTCAAGGCCCGGCGCGACCCCGGCAAGGGCGAGGTCGTAAAACTCGCCGACGCACCAGCAAAGTGCCGCGCCTTGCTCGGCTAATGAGTGCCCGCCGCTTAGAACGGTATCGACGTGAACACGCCGCGCCCCAGTCCGTGCAGGATCCGCCCCGCGGTAAGCGGTGAAGACATCGCCGCGTTCCGCGAACTCTGCGCCGAGTACGCGGAGTCTCTCGAGTACACGGCCGAGTGCGCCAGCCTTGAGCACCAGGGCATCGGCTGCGAACTCGCCTCGCTCCCTGGGGCGTACGCCCCGCCGCGCGGCGAGATTCTGCTCGCGCGGGACGGCGCGAGCATTCCGATCGGCTGTGTCGCGCTCCGACCGCTTGATCAAACGGTGTGCGAGATGAAGCGGATGTATGTGCGGCCCGCTGTTCGAGACAAAGGGCTGGGCCGTTCCCTCGCGATGGCAATCATTGCAGCCGCTCGCTCACGCGGATATCAGGCAATGCGGCTGGATACCGGTGTGAGCATGACAGCGGCCGCAGCGCTGTACGCGAGCATCGGGTTCCGCGACATCCCTCCT
This sequence comes from uncultured Phycisphaeraceae bacterium, assembly GCA_964393765.1. Taxonomy (GTDB): domain Bacteria; phylum Planctomycetota; class Phycisphaerae; order Phycisphaerales; family UBA1924; genus JAHBXL01. The sequence continues at coordinate 7,049 of CAYMWG010000036.1, read as the reverse complement.
TACAACCGCGATCCGACGCCGGGGACGCGATGGATGGAACTGACGCTGACGCAATGAAAACCGGGTTGACCGTTCGTTCCGGTTCTGGTAAGTTGGCGTTATGAGCGCTTGGTGGTATATCGAGGCGGGCGTGGCCTTCGGCTTGCTGATCGCCTGGCTGATCGGGCGGCGGATCGCCCGGTCGTCGAAGCGTCGGCGGATGTGGGTGAAATTCGCGCGGGACGATCGACCCGAGGCCTAGGCCCGAGGCGAGCGTGCCCGGAGGCATCGGTGGCAGTTTTACATAACTGCCCTTATAGGACGTTGGACGCCGTGGCGAGAAAGGAGGGGGCTGCGTTCAGGAGGCCTTGCCCGCGACGGCTTCGGTGCGGTCTTCCGCAGCGTCCGCCGCCTGCACAGCGTTCGCCTCGATGAACGCTCGGCGCTTGGCGCTCCCGTGCCTGCCGAGCACCAACTCAAACATGGGTGTGGCCGACAGCGTCGTCACGATCGCCATGAACACCATGATGCTGAACAGGCCCGGCGTGATGATCCCTTGCTCAAGCCCGATGTTCAGCAGTATCAGTTCCATGAGGCCGCGGGCGTTCATCAGCGCGCCGATGGCGACCGATTCTCGCTTCGGCTCCCCGCTGATTCTCGCGGCGGCCCAGCACGCCACGCCCTTGCCCAGACACGCCGCGGCGAGCACGACGGCCGCGACCGCCCAGAGAAAGGGCGTGTCAACCAGGCCCATTTTGGTGTTGAGGCCCGAGTAGACAAAGAACATGGGCAAAAGCAGCGTCGTCGTGACGGGCTCGATCAGGCGCTGGAGTTCCTTGCCGAAGAACCCGCGCGGCATCGCCGCTCCCAGGATGAACGCGCCGAACACCGCGTAGATGCCGATCCCGTCGGTGATCCACGCGCAGGTCATCAGCAAAGTCATCACGATCGCCATGGACGTGGGTGTGATGGTGCCGCTCTGCTCGGCGGATGTGCCCAGCCTCTTTAGAAACGGACGCACACCGACAAGCACCGTGACCGCGTATGCAGCGCCCCCGCCGACCGCCAGGATCGCAAGGTTCGGGTCGCCGCTGAACCACGCGACCACGATGGCCAGGGCGCACCAGGCGCACGCGTCATCGCACGAGCCCGCCGCAAGCGCAAGCGTCCCGAGGTGGGTGTTGCTCAGCCCGCCCTCATAGATGATCCGGGCCAGCATCGGGAACGCGGTGATGGACATCGCCGCGCCCATGAACAGCACGCCCTGCGCTGTGGTCATCTTCTCCGCGAACAGTCTCGGATCGTCCGCCAGCCACATCGCGATAAGCCCGCCGAGGGCGAAGGGCACGAGCATCCCCGAGACCGACACGAACACGGCGCTCCGGGCCTTCTGGCGGAGCAGGTCGCCGCGGAACTCAAGCCCGACGCAGAACATGTAGAGGACAAGCCCGATCTGGGCTCCCACATAGAGCACCGTCATGGACACGCTCTTGGGGGGAAAGAGACCCGCGCTGAACTCCGGCGCGATTGCCCCCATCAGCGACGGCCCGAGCAGCACGCCGCAGATCATCTCCCCCACCACCTGCGGTTGCCCGATCCGCTTGGCCAGCATCCCGACAAAGCGGCACGCGGCGAGGATCACCGCCAGTTGCAGGAAGAAGTGGATCGAAATTTCAAAGTTGGTGGGGTCGGGCGGGAGCATGCGCGTTCTGCCGGTGTGAGCCCCCGGCCCCCAGGGATGCTAAGGCTGGCCTTCGGCCACCCGCGTCCGGAGATGTTGCGTCCAAGTCTTCGCACGGGGCGGCGAGCGACTCAACTTACCGCGCAACCGGTTCAGTCACCGGAAACGGGGGCGCTTTCCCGGTTAGCCGTCTCCGCGGCAGAAGAATGCGCCGATTCTTGCCGCTCCGTCAAACGCCTGCCGACAGCCTCATCCAGCCAATCGGCGATCCTGCGGGTGTGACTCGGAAGGTTCCAAAACAGCAGGCGATGCCCGACAAAGCAGGTGATCCGGTCGGGCCGCCCGAGGCGGTTGTACAGGTCAAAGCAGCAGTCCGCGGGGATCGTTGAATCGAACTCCGCGTGGACGAAGAGAACGGGTTTGTCCCGCAAGAACCGGGCGGTGTGAAACGGGTCGAGCACGGAGTTGGCGAGGTACCGTGCGTACAAGCGGTTCCGCAACGAGTGGTTGGTGATGCCGTCCGGCCAGACGAGTTTGATGCCGCCGTCAGTCAGGTCGCTTGTCTGGCTTACTTTGAGCAGGTTTGCACCAGCCCCGACAAGCACGCACGCGTCGTAGCGGTCGGGCATCCGAGCGACGACTGCTGGTGCCATGAGCCCGCCCGCGCTGCAGCCGAGAATCGCCAGAGGCGACTGCGGCAGGTCGGGGCGTTCGGCGGCAAGCCAGGCAAGCCCCGCCTCCGCGGCATAGGCGGACTCGGCGAGCAGGTCGTCGAACGACGCAGCGAGCCGCTTTGCAGTGGGCTCAACATCGCCGCCATCTTCCAGTTTGTAGGCGAGGCTCTCGTACCACCAGATTCTTGGCGTGGCCACGCGCAACACGCACCAGCCACGCGCCAGGAGCGACTTGAGCAGCGGTTCCTCAAACTGGATGGAGCCCAGCCCCGCGATATGTACGAGCATCCCCCGGGGAGTGACGCCGCGGGGCGGTTCGAGCAGTCGCAGGCGCGTGCCCTCGGCCATCAGGATGAGTCTCTCGCGGTCGTTGACGCGGATGCCCGCTTCCCGCTGCTTGAAGTACTTGTTCTGAGCGGTCGTGGAACTGTCGAGGAAGTTTTCATACCGCTTGTCGCCTGGCCTGTCCGCGAGCGGGCTTTGCGACACGAACCGCACGGAACTGAAGAAGTCGCGCAGAAGAAAATCGGTGGAGCCGGGAGTCGCGGGCGGATCGGTCTCGGTTGCGGAACGAGGATCCGTGGCTGGAGGGAGATTCATTGCAACGGTGGGGGCCCGGTCGCGCCCGGGCCCACCGCGGATCACGCGGATGATTCCCTGCCCGAAAGCCTTGGAGTATGGGATGCGGGCGTCAGCACGGCGCAGCGACTCGCGGAACTGCGGCTCGAGTTCATGCTCGGTCTTGGTTCCGTCGAGCACATAGCGAAAGATCAGCGGGGGCGTCGCGCGAGCAATGGATTCGAGGTTGTCGGTCTTCCGAGCGGGCCACCGGTCGGGTGGGATCGCCTCGGCGGGGGCGAGTTCGGCGTAATCGAACTGCGCCGATTCGTATGTTGTGCAGCCAAAGGCCACCAATGCCAAACACAGCATGAAAATGAACTTGTCCGTTGTTCTCATGGCGTGATCGGCACCTCGACAAGATTGGTCGGCCGAGAAATGCCCCGGGCGGAGGGACAACCGGCGTCTCCTGAACTGGTTGCATATCTGTGCGGTGTTTGCGGTCCTCGGGTTGCTCCGGCAGGTCGAACCGGCGACGATGTGCCCATGCCTCTTCCCCCCCAGATGAAACCCGTCGATCCAGCGCCCCCCGCAGACCGTATCCGCCTAGACGGCTCGCCGCTGACCATCGGCCAGTGCGGGGCCATTGCGCGGCGCGGCGGCAAGGTCGAACTCTCGCCGGCAGGGCACAGGCTTCTCGCCGCGGGGCGTGAGGCACTCGTCACGGCTATGAGCGATGGAGAGGCCCACTACGGCGTCAACACCGGCTTCGGCTCCTTTTCACGCACGCGGATCTCAGACTCCGACCTGCGCGAGTTGCAGAGGAACCTTGTTCGCAGTCACGCCGCGGGCGTCGGCGCTGCGCTTCCCCGGGACGTCGTCCGCGCCATGATGCTGCTGCTGGCCGCCTCGCTGACACGGGGCCTGTCGGGCGTGCGGCCCGAGGTCGTTGAAGGGCTCGTGGCAATGCTCAACGCGGGCGTTACGCCCGTGGTGCCGGAGATCGGCTCGTGCGGGGCCTCGGGGGATCTGGCACCGCTTGCGCACATCGCGCTGGTGCTGATCGGGGAGGGCGAGGCGGAGGTCGGCGGGCGCGTGGTCGGCGGCGCGGCAGCACTGAAGCAGGCCGGGATCGCGCCAGCGTCACTCGAAGCCAAGGAAGGGCTGGCGCTCATCAACGGCACCCACCTGATGTCGGCCCAGGGTGTTCTGCTGGTGGTGGACTTTGAGCAGCTGTTTCATGCGGCGATCGCGGCGGCGGCAATGTCGATCGATGCCTGCCGCGCGACGGACGCTTTCCTCGACCCGCGCGTCCACGAGGCCCGCTGCCAGCCCGGGCAGAAGCGGGTCGCGGCAGCGGTGCTTGCGATGCTCAGCGGGAGCCGGATCATCCCGTCGCACACGCTGAACGACCCCCGGGTCCAGGACCCCTATTCGCTCCGCTGCGTACCGCAGGTGCTGGGGGCGGCGTGGGACGCCTTCGAGCATGTCCGCAGCGCGATCGAGCGCGAACTCGGTGCAGTCACCGACAATCCGCTGGTGTTTGGCGGTGCTGCAAAGGCGGAAATCGTCTCCGCCGGGAACTTCCACGGAATGCCTCTCGCGATCGTGCTGGACTTCCTCGCGATCGCGACGTGCCATGTCGCGGGGATCGCCGAGCGGCGCGTGTATCACATGCTCTCGGGCTTTGACCCCGAGACCGGCCTGCCCCCCTACCTCTCGCCCGGGCCGGGCCTGCACTCGGGTCTGATGATCGCGCAATATGCCGCCGCGGCGTGCTGCAACGAGTTGATCGGCCTCGCGAACCCCGCGAGCGTGGCGAACCTGAGTACCAGCGCGGGCATGGAGGACTACAACTCCTTTGGGCCCAGGTCCGCCGCGAAGGCCCGGCGCGGGCTCGAACTCGCGCAGGCCGTGGTGGCGATCGAACTCATCTGCGCGGCGGAGGCCATCGACCACCATCGACCCCTGCAGAGCGGCGCGGCAGTGGAACGGGTTCATGCGGCGGTGCGGGCGGTGGTGCCGCGCCTCACGGTCGACCGCCCCCCCGCTCCTGACATCGCGGCGGTGACGAGACTAATCCAAAAAGGGGAGATTGACGCCGGCCTCTGAGGGGAACGCGGAGTGTCCCCGTCCCAGGGGCCGGATATGCTCGCTTCGGGTGAAAGCGTGTTCTCCTGTCCACGCACTTGTGCCTGTACCATGAGCGGCGTAGGTTGAACTGCGGGTGCGGTTCGGCTTTGTCCGACGCAGCGCCGCGGCGGCCCGTGAAGGATCCCCAACCATGTCTCCCCCCGCTTCCGCGACACCGCGCACGAGTATGGACGAAAGGGTCCGGCCTTCGGCCTCGCTCGGCGGCGGGCGGGAAGTCCGCGCCCCCCGCGGCTCGCACCGCACCTGCAAGACGTGGCAGGCCGAGGCCGCGATGCGCATGCTGATGAACAACCTCGACCCCGAGGTTGCCGAGCGCCCGCAGGACCTGGTGGTGTATGGCGGGCGCGGGCAGGCGGCCCGTTCGTGGGAGGCGTTCGACGCGATCGTCGCGACGCTCAAGCGTCTTGAGCCCGATGAGACGCTGCTGGTGCAGAGCGGCAAGCCCGTCGGCGTCGTCCGCACGACGGCTGACTCGCCGCGAGTCCTCATCGCCAACTCTAACCTGGTGCCCCACTGGGCCACTCAGGAAGTGTTTGACGACCTCGCCCGCAAGGGCCTGATCATGTACGGCCAGATGACGGCGGGCTCGTGGATCTACATCGGCACGCAGGGCATCTTGCAAGGGACCTACGAGACGTTCGCCGAGTGTGCGCGTCAGCACTTTGGCCGCGGCGGTGCGAATGGCGGCACGAGCGCAACACTCAAGGGCCGTTTGTGCGTGACCGCTGGCTGCGGGGGCATGGGCGGTGCCCAGCCGCTGGCCATCACCATGAACGAGGGCGTGTGCCTGATCGCGGATGTGGACCACACGCGCCTGTCTCGCCGCATCCGCGAGCGCTACCTCGACGAGGTCGTGGACGGACTCGACGCGGCCATCGACGCGGCCGCAGCGTACACGGAATCGGGATTGGCGCGATCCGTCGGTGTAAACTGCAACGCGGTGGAACTGCTGGAACGGCTGCTGGCGCGCGGCGTGACGCCGGATGTCCTGACCGACCAGACCAGCGCGCACGACCCTCTGGTGGGCTATGTGCCTGTCGAGATGACCCAGCACGAGGCGGAGGTGATGCGCGTCGCCCTGCCCCGCCAGTATGTGAGCCTGAGCATGGCGAGCATGGACCGGCACGTCCGCGCGATGGTCGAACTCCAGCAGCGCGGCGCGGTCACGTTCGACTACGGCAACAATATCCGCCAGCGGGCCTTCGACCACGGCTTCAAGGATGCGTTTACCTTCCCCGGCTTCGTCCCCGCATACATCCGCCCGCAGTTCTGCCTCGGTCGCGGCCCGTTCCGCTGGTGTGTGCTCTCGGGCGAGGCGAAGGACATCTACACGACCGATGCGGCGCTCATGGAGGCGTTCCCGGAGGATGCTTCGCTGCACCGATGGTTGAGACTTGCACGCGAGCGAGTGGCGTTCCAGGGTCTGCCAGCGCGCATCTGCTGGTTCGGCATGGGCCAGCGCGCCAAAGCCGGAGCGATCCTCAACCACCTGGTCGCGAGTGGAAGGGTCAGCGCGCCGATCGTCATCGGGCGCGACCACCTCGATTGCGGCTCCGTCGCCAGCCCCAACCGCGAGACCGAGGCAATGAAGGACGGCTCCGATGCCATCAGCGATTGGGCGATCCTCAACGCGATGGTCAATATTGCCAGCGGCGCATCATGGGTCAGCTTCCACCATGGCGGCGGTGTCGGCATCGGCTATAGCCAGCACGCCGGGCAAGTGATTGTGGCCGATGGCACGCCCGAAGCCGCGAAGCGCATCGAGCGTGTTCTGACCAATGACCCCGCGATGGGCGTCTTCCGCCACGCCGATGCCGGGTACGAAGATGCGCAGGCGTGTGCGGACGCGAAGCACGTCGATATCCCGATGCGGAACTGGTGATCCGACGCTGCGGGACTGCCGAGCGCAAGTTCGGGAACACTTATTCTGTTCCGCTGTTCCGCTGTGCAGCCCTTACCACCCCATCGCGGCCGCGCCCACCAGCAATACCACGCCCGCGCCG
>CAYMWG010000035.1:9106-15726 GCA_964393765.1 uncultured Phycisphaeraceae bacterium | reverse complement strand
AGGAATACCAGCAGGAGCGTTGCGCCGGTGTGGAGCGGAGTCGCCGTGGCGATGGCCGGCAGGAACATCAGCGGGATGCACACGCCCGCCGTCTCATCGGCGCACACGCTGCCCGGGTCCTTCTTTCCGAAGCGTGCTTCCGCGGCATCCCCAAACACGACGCACCCCCCGCAGAACAGCAGCAGCACCGCGCCCAGCGCCGCGTGATACACGCCAAAGCCGGTCCACCCGGCCGCGGGTCCGACTCCGATCGCGATCAGCGCCCCTGCCAGAAGCACCGGCGGCATCGACCCCCATGTGCCCGGCGCGGGGCGCAGATCGCCCAGGCCGAACGTCGTGACCATCGCGCGCCCGAGGGGCGAAAGTGTGGGGCCGGTGGGTTTCGCCGGATGCGCGGAGTCGCTCATGTCGCCGCCCCCCCACTCCCTGCGCCCCCATCATTTTTCTTGATTGTGCCCGGCCGCAAGATCGCAATCGCCCGCAGCACATACGGCAACCCCGACCACACGGTCGCGATTACGGTGAACCACACAATCGTGTCGATGGCCAGTCGCGCAAACGGCGGCGGCTCGGCGACGTGCCGGTGCGGGAGCGGCGTGGCGGGGTTGGCCAGCGCGATGAGCAGCAACACCGCCGGCACGCACACCGATTGCAGGATCATTTTGAGTTTGCCGCTCGTGGAGGCCGCGAACGACACGCCCTGCCCCTCGAACACCGCGCGGATGGACGTGACGAGCAACTCGCGCCCGAGGATCACCGCGACCATCCACGGATAGACGCCGCTGATCTGCTCCGCGGGGCTGCCATCAGTGGTGAACCCCGGCCCCGCGAGATAGACAAACGCGCCGACGATGAGCAACTTGTCAGCGAACGGGTCCATGATCCGCCCGAAGACCGAGGTCTGGCCCCACCGGCGCGCCAGGTAGCCGTCGAGCGCATCGGTCGCTGCGGCCACACCGAACACCGCCGCCGCCACCAGCAGCAGCCAATCCGCGCTGGAGAGCAGCGAGCCGTCACGCTCTGGGGGCAGGGCGATCGGCGCGCGGTGGCGGTACCACGAGAGCAGCGCGAAGAACACAATCGCCAGGACCACGCGCCCGGAAGTCAGCAAGTTGGGCAACGAGCCACGAAGCCGGCCGACCGCCGCCCACCCCCCCGGCGCGGCGGGGTCGGCGTGCGTGGGACTCTTCTGCGGACCTTGGGCCGGACCTGTGGACATCGCCCCGATGGTAACGGACAGCACATGGGCGCGCCGGGCGTTCCAAACCGGAGAACACGGGCAGGATGCCCGTGGCACGAACTCCGTGTTGATGCCCCGAGATCGATCCTCTATCCTGTGCGTCCCATCGGGAAGGCCGATGGGGGCTCTCGGGCGAGAACCGCCCAAGCCGTCGAGAATCATGACCGCAGATTCCTGTCGGCCGCGGAGCCTTTTCCCTTGCAAGGCCTTGTCAGCCCGATCCTTCTCTACCTCGGGTGTGCGGTCGGCGCGATCGGCATCGCTGTCTCGTTGCCGCGTAGGGGCATCAACCCGCAACTCCTCGGCGCGCTGGTCGCGGCGATCGGTGCCGGGGCGGTACTCCTCGGTATCAGCTTGCGGGCGGCCCAAGCCGATGCTCCGGGCGGGGGACTTCCCAACTTCCACTTCTACCTGTTCAGTCTGATCGCCCTCGGCGCATCGCTTCGGGTGATCTCGCACCCGCGCCCGGTCTACTCCGCGCTCTACTTCGTGCTGACCATTCTCGCCAGTGCCGGCTTGTATGTCCTGCTTTCCGCTGAGTTTATGGCATTCGCACTGGTTATCGTGTACGCCGGTGCGATCCTCATCACCTACCTCTTTGTCATCATGCTGGCGACCGAAGCGCCAACGGCGGATGAGGTGGAGTCGTTAGCGGATTATGACCGCTACGCCCGCGAGCCGGCACTCGCCGCGCTGATCGGCTTTGTCATGGTCGCCGCGATGACAACCATGCTCGCCCGCGGCGTGCAATCGCTCCAAACACCGGCACAAGTCTCTACCCAGCAGCAACTTGCACTTGTCCCCGGCAAGGTCGAGAAGGCCCTGCGCGAGGCCCGCGTCATCGACAATACCGAGACCATCGCCCGCGGCCCCGAGCGCGCTGACGGAAGCCCCGGCGCGCCCATGATCGATCTTTCGCCCGGCGGCTACGGCGTGCAGGTCGCGTACGGGCAAGGCCAAGTGCGGACGGTCACTCCCGCCCACAAGAACTGGCCCGCCGACCTCTCCATCAGCAACCCTGAGGGCGTCGGTTTCTCCCTGCTTTCGGGTGCGCCAGGCGCGATCGAGGTCGCGGGCGTGATTCTCCTCATGGCGATGCTCGGCGCGGTCGTGCTGGCCCGCAAGAAGGTCGAACTCGACGACGCGGCCAAGTTTGCCGCGCAGTCGCGGATGCTCCCGGACGCGCCGCTCTCGCCGGGTCACGCCGCAGGGGGTGGGACATGAGCGCCACCGCAGCGGTTATCGCTATTGCCTCCTCGGTCCTGGCCCAGCAGGGCTTCCCCGCGCCGATGACGCAGGCGACGCTGTACCACTATCTCGTCGTCTCCGCAATGATGTTCACGATCGGCCTCATCGGTTTCGTGACGCGCCGGAACCTGATCATCATGTTCCTGTGTACGGAGTTGATGTTCCAAGCCGCGGGCATCGCGCTGATCGCCTTCGGTCGTTACCACCTCAACCACACGGGCGAGGCGTTTGTGATCTTCGTCCTGACCATCGCCGCGGCCGAAGCCGCGCTGGCCCTCGCGCTGGTGGTGCTCTTGTTCCGCCGGCGCGAGACTCTCGACGCAACCAGTTGGTCGGAACTCCGCGGCTGAGTTTGTTCGTCCTTCCTCTTTCACTGCCTTGCGATCCCGATGCGAGCATGACGGAACTCCTGACACACCTCGGCTCGATGATGCACAGCGCACCGGCGTTCGCACTGGCCACACCGCCCGCTCACGGCGCGCTGGGCGGCGGCGATGTGCTCGCGGCGATCCCCAGCGGCGCATCGCTGATGATCTTCGTCCCGCTGCTCGCGCTCGCCGGGTGCGTGCTATGCGGCCTGTGCGCCGCAGCCCGCGTCAAGAGCAAACTGCCCGCGTGGATCAGCATCGCGTGCCTGGCAACGGCGTTCGCGCTCACGCTCAAGACCTACCTCGACATCGGCACGATGCCGCACATCGCGCACGCGTGGGACTGGATCACGTTCCAGTACGGCCCGACCGCCGCGCAGACCTTCGTGGCGAACTTCTCGTTCTACATCGACTCGCTGACGCTCCTCTGGATGCTGTTCGTCACCGGGCTCGCCACGCTCATCGCAATCTACGCCAGCGAGTACATGGCCCACGATGTCGGCCAGGGGTACAACCGCTTCTTCGCGGCGTTCTGCCTGTTCGTCTTCTCGATGGCCTGCCTGGTCATGGGCGACAACCTGCTCTTGCTCTTCCTGGGCTGGGAGGGCGTGGGCCTGTGCTCGTACCTGCTGATCGGGTACTTCTACAAGAAGCCCTCGGCCGTCGCCGCGGCCAAGAAGGCCTTCATCATGAACCGCGTCGGCGACCTGGGCTTGTCCCTGGGCGTCATGCTCACGTTTGTGTATTTCGGGACGATCGAGTACGCGTCGCTGTTCGGTGCGCCATCGGGCGGCCTCGGCGGCGAGGTCTCGCGCTATCTCTCGCTCGCACAGGAGGGCCGGGTCGCGGAGATCCCATTCCTCGTACAACTCATCCCCATCCTGCTGATGATCGGCGCGTTCGGCAAGTCCGCGCAGGCGTTCCTGTACGTCTGGCTGCCCGACGCGATGGAAGGCCCGACGCCCGTCTCCGCGCTCATCCATGCGGCAACGATGGTGACGGCGGGTGTGTACCTCGTTGCCCGCTGCTTCCCGATGTTCCTGTGCAGTGAGTGGGCGCTGCCGATGGTCGCATGGGGCGGTGCGATCACGGCATTCTGGGCCGCGACGATCGGCATGGCCCAGTTCGACATCAAGCGGATCATGGCGTACTCCACGGTGTCGCAACTGGGCTACATGTTCGCGGGGCTGGGCGTGATGGGGGCCGCGGGCGGCGCTTCGCACGTGTTCACGCACGCGTTCTTCAAGGCCCTGCTGTTCCTGGCGTGCGGAGCGGTGATGCACGGCTTTGCCGGCCAACTCGACCTGCGCAAACTCAGCGGCGTGGGCCGGATGAAGGGCTGGGGCATCGTCGCTGCCACCATGCTCATCGGCTGCATCAACCTCGCGGGCTTCCCGTTCATTACCGCGGGCTTCTACTCCAAGGACATGATCATCGCCGATGCCCTGGGCAACACACACATGGCAGCAATTGGCTGGCTGCTGCTGCTGACGGCGGGCATGACGGCGTACTACACCTTCCGTGTGTTCTTCCGCGTGTTTGTCGGCCCGGCGCAGTTCGAGGCGGGGGATGAACTCCACGCCCATGATGAACACTCCGCCCACGCCCATGATGAGCCTGCGCAGCTCGGACACGGGCAAGATGCCCGTGCTACGAAAGACCACGCGCAGCATGGCCATGCTGCGTTCCACCCGCACCCCCCCGGCCTTGCCATCAACTTTGTGCTTGTCGCGCTCGCCGCGCTCTCGTTCGTCGCGCTCGGCACGTTCTTCGTCCACACCGACCAGCATGGCTGGGCCGGGATGATGGCCCACCACTCGACCGCGGGCGTCGATGTCGGGCACCACGAGCACGCACGACCGCTGGGCATGGATGCGCACACGCTGGCAATGTTCGCCTCGATCGCCGCGAGCATTGGTGGAATCCTGATCGCCGCGTATCTGCACGGGCCGGTGGGGATCGGCGGCCTGTTCCTGGGCAGCCGCACGTCCGCCGCCACCAGCCGCGCCGACCGCATCGACCTCGGCCCCCTCACACGCGGTGCCCGCAACAAGTGGTATGTCGATGAGATCTACGACTGGGTCTTCGTCGTGCCCCTCTGGGTCCTTTCGCACGTCCTGCACGCCATCGACAAGGTGCTCGTGGACGGTCTCGTAAATCTGTTTGGCTGGGCGCCGCGCGGCATCGGCAGCGCAGCGCGCGGCTCGCAGACCGGAGTCCTGCACGACTACGCCGTGCGCATGGCCGGCGGCGTGGCCCTCATCATCGCGCTCGTCCTCATCATGCGGGAGGTGCGGCTATGACCGGCACGACCGCGCTCATGCTCCTCCTGCTTGTCCCGCTCTTCGGGGCCGCGGCGGTCGCCTTATCCCCGGCCAAAGAGGCGAAGAATCTCGCTCTGGGCGCAACGCTTATCCCCGTCGCCATCTTCGCGTGGATGGCCTGGACCTTTGACTGGGCCAGCGGCGCGGCCGACGTTGCCTCCTTCGGTGCCTCCATCAACTGGTTCGAGCCGCTGGGAATGCGCTTCTCACTCGGCCTCGACACCGTGAGCATGTTGCTCGTCGGCCTCACCGTCCTGCTCGGGCCGATCTGCGTGCTGGCCTCCTTCAGCGCGATCACCGACCGCCTTCGGACCTACTACCTCTGGCTGCTGATCCTCCAGACCGCGATGACCGGCGTCTTCTGCGCACGCGACGTGGTGGTCTTCTACGTCTTCTTTGAGTTCACGCTGGTCCCGCTGTACATCCTCATCAACCTGTTCGGATCGACCAACCGCAAGGCCGCGGCCACCAAGTTCTTCCTCTTCACCTTCACCGGCTCGCTCGTCACGCTCGCGGGGCTGGTGTATGTCGCGTACCGCCACCACGCCCTCACGCAGGACTGGACGTTCGATTTCGCCGCCCTCGCCCAGACGTGTGCTTCGCTCCCTCTGCACGAGCAGGGCCTGGTCTTCTGGGCGTTGATGTGCGGGTTCGCCGTGAAGGTGCCGCTCTTCCCGGTGCATACCTGGCTGCCGCTGGCCCACACGGAGGCGCCGACGGCGGGCTCGGTCATCCTCGCGGGCGTGCTGCTCAAACTGGGCACCTACGGCCTGTACCGCTTTGCGCTGGGCATGTGCCCGGTCGCGGCCATCCACTACGCCCCGGTCGTGGGTGTGCTGGCGGTCATCGGCATCATCTATGCGGGGCTGATCTGCTGGGTGCAGAAAGACGTCAAGAAACTGGTGGCCTACTCGTCGGTCAGCCACCTGGGCTTCTGCGTGCTGGGCCTGTTCGCCCTCAACAGCATCGGCCTCACCGGCTCGATCCTGTACATGATCAACCACGGCCTCTCGACGGGCGCACTCTTCCTGCTCATCGGCATGGTCTACGAGCGGTACCACACGCGCTCGCTGAACGAACTCGGCGGCCTTGCGGCCCGGATGCCCGTGTGGTCCACGTTCATGGTCTTCTTCGCGATGGCCAGCATCGGCCTGCCGGGCCTGAACGGCTTTGTCAGCGAGTTCATGTGCCTGCTCGCGGCGTTCCAATCGGGCGGCAACACCTGGGAAATCCCCGGCGCTGTCTACATCCAGGCCGGCGCACCGGCGCTGCTCCCAGGCGCGACCGCCGGCGAACTTGGCCCTTGGTTCGCGTTCTTCGCCGCGACAGGAATGATTATCACGGCGATCTACCTGCTGTTCATGGTCGGGGCGATCGTGTGGGGACCGCTGAAGGAGCCGCACGGACATTCCCCCGCTCATGGGCACGCACAGGGGCACG
>CAYMWG010000035.1:0-9006 GCA_964393765.1 uncultured Phycisphaeraceae bacterium | reverse complement strand
GGGCACGCACAGGGGCACGGGCAAGATGCCCGTGCTACGTTGCCGACGGACCTGAACCTGCGCGAGATCTTCACGCTCGCGCCGCTCGCGATCCTGTGCCTTGTGCTGGGGCTGTATCCGCGCCCGCTGCTGCAGGTGCTCGAAGCGCCGACGCAGCAGATGAGCCAGATGCTCGATGATGCGCGCAAGAGCCCCGACCTGAACCGTTCACCCGACACGACAACCGCCGCCGTTCCCTCCCCCGCGATCCCTTGATCCCCTTCCCCTTCTTTCTTTCTCCTTTCTGCTTTCTGTTCTCCGCTCTCTGATTACCCATGATCGACAAAGTCGCCCAACTCTGGCCCGAGATCGCGCTCTTCGTCGGCGCGTGCGTCGTGATGGTCATGGGGCTTTCGCGCGACCGCACCACCCGCCGTCAGTGCGGCCTCCTGTCTGCCGTCGCGCTCATCACCGCCGGCTTCCTCGCCTGGTACACCACGCCCGTCGGCAACGGCCCGCTCCCGCACATGGCGATGTATGCCAAACTCATCGTCGCGGCGATCGGCCTCCTCCTGCTCATGCTCTTTGAGGGCGGCATCGACCGCGACTACGAGGCCGCTGTCAACCGCGGCTCGACCTTCGACCCCATCCGCTCCAACACCGGCGAGTTCTGGGCCTTCGCGCTCTTCTCCCTCACCGGCGTCATGCTCTGCGCGGGGGCCGATGACCTGATCTTCCTGTTCCTCGCGCTCGAACTCACCTCGCTCCCGACGTACGTCATGGTCAGCCTCTCCACCGGGCGGAACCGCTCGATGGAGGCGGGTGTGAAGTACTTCTTCCTCGGCGCGCTGGGCGCGGCGATCTTCCTCTACGGCTTCACCATGATCTTCGGGGCGACGGGCTCCACCAGTTTCGCCGAGATCCACCGGATGCTTGGCACGGGACCGGTGAGCGACCTCGCCATGCTCGGCCTGCTCCTGAGCGTGCTGGGTGTGTGTTTCAAGATCGCCGCGGTGCCGATGCACTTCTACACGCCCGATGTGTACCAGGGGGCATCGTCTCCGGTCGGTGCGTTCCTGGCGTTCGTGCCCAAGGCCGCGGGTTTCCTGGCGATTATGAGTCTTCTGGGCTTGGTCGGCTGGAGGTTTGGCAGCAACAGTGAGAGCCTGCCGGAGATGCTCCGGATTGTCCTGTGGGCGCTCGCGGCATTGACGATGACCGTCGGCAACGTGCTGGCGCTCCTGCAGAACTCGGTGAAGCGCATCCTCGCGTATTCCTCGATCGCGCATTCGGGCTACATGCTCGTGGGCGTCGTCGCCGGTCCCGGCTCCGGTGAGAGCACGCTGGCCCGCAACGGCCTCGCCGCGGTCCTGTTCTACCTCGCTACTTATGGCATCATGACGCTCGGGGCGTTCGCCGTCGTTGCCTGCCTGGAGCGGAAATCCGCCGAAGACGGAGGAGAAGGTGTCGAGGAAGCCGAGGATGTCGAAGACCTCCGCGGCCTGTGTGGGCGCGACCCGCTGCTTGGCTGGACGATGGTGATCTCATCCGTCGGCCTCCTGGGCCTGCCGCCGCTGCTGGGGTTCTTCGGCAAACTACCGCTGTTCACCGCCGGCATCGGCGCGGGCGAGGTGCCGCTGGTGTTGATCCTGGGCATCAACTCCGCCATCGCCGCGTACTACTACCTGCGCCTCGCCGGCGCTGCGCTGCTCGCGGACCCCGAGGCCCGGGCCATCGCGCCGCGCATCGTGGGGCACGGCGCACGCCGGATCGCCGGGGTGATCGCCGCGATCGCGGTAGTAGTAATAGCCGTGACGGGTGCAGGCTCGTGGCTGGGCAAGCAGGCGGCCGCGGCGGGAAAGTACGAGCCTCCTCCTGGTGGACCGGCACTCCGTGCCGGGCATCCCTAGGCGCTCGACAGGCGGCTGCTCACCGGGCGAACGCCCGGTGCCACGCGCGGAAGCCCGGTACCACATCGCAACACCTTCCTACGCTCATCCGTAGAACTAGTCGCGGGGTACACACAAGGGAGATGCGCCGATGAAGTCCCACACTCACGCCCGGTCTTCGCGTTGCGTTTACGGGCACGCGCCATCCTTTGCCGCCGAAGCCCTGGAGGCACGCCGGATGCTCGCGTCGGACCTTGCTGTCTCCTTCGACACCTTCTCGCCACCATCCACGCTCGTTCCCGGCGACCGATTCAACGTCGGCATTTTCATAGACAACAACGGCCCAATGGACGCGGTGGGGCTCGTGTCCATCAACTTCTTTCTTTCGACCGATGTCGCCTTTGACGCGGGCGACACCAACATTGGCTCGTTTCCGGCCCAGCCGATCTTCCTGGATTCGGAGGGAGAGAACAGCTTTGGCGACTTCGCCGATCAGGTGTACATCCCCCCGACCGCCGTAGCGGGGAACTATTTCCTGCTGGTGCGCATCACTCCCAACGCCCAGGTCAACGACACGAACCAGAGCAACAATGTCGCGGCAACCGAAAACTTCCACCCTCTCGAAATTCGCTTCGGCGCGATCCCCGGCCGCACCTCCACCGCCATCCTCGAGCAACTCGACCCCGAGGGCACGGTCGTGCAGTTCCAACTGTTCGACGGCGGCTCGGGCACGATCGTCCGCGGCAAGGACGGCAGTTTCGATGTCAACGTCACCGGCTCGGGGGCCAACTCGCGCCTGGGCATCGCCACCAGCGGCGGGGACGGCATCGTCGATATCGACGACATCACCGTCGCCGGCTCGATCGCCTCGATCACCGCGGCGAGCGCCCGCCTGCGGGGGGACGTGGCGGTCTCGGGCACGCTGGGCTCGCTGACGCTCGGGGATGTCGGCCGCACAACGGGCCTGGCCACCATCAGCATCGGCCTGAGCGGCGTGCAGACGGCGATCACGCTGGGCACTGTCAGCAACGCGACCATCACCACGCCCGGCGCGCTGGAATCGCTGGAGGTCGAGAGCTGGACCGACACACCCGCTTCCTCAACGGACCTCATCAGCGCCCAGTGGATCACCACGCTTACCTCCGAAGGGAACTTCGGCGCAAGCCTGCTGCTCTCGGGCCACTCGGGCGGGGCCACGCTCGGCACTGCGGATATCGGCGGCTCGCTCACCGGCGGCTCTTGGCTCATCAACGGTCGCGGCGGCTCGGTCGAGGCCTTCACCACCACCGTGCAGTGGAGCGCATCGTTCGCGCTCCTGCTCACTTCCTTCACCACCGAGCGCACGTTCCGCGGCACCCTCGCCGCCAAGACCATCCAGTCCGTCGTCATCGGCCTGGACCTTGCCGGGGCGCGCATCCTCGCGGGGGCGTACCTCGGGTCCGATGCGCGCCTGGGCGGCACGGGCGAGGCAGCGGACACCTTCTCCTTTGGCAACATCAACATGCTCACTGTCGCGGGAAAGGTGAAGAACACCATCGTCGGCGCGGGGCTGGACCCCGTGAACGGCGTCCTCAACGACGGCGACGACCGCATCCGCAATCCCTTCAAGAGCAAGATGGGCGATGTGACCATCGGCTCGACGATGGCTCCCGCGGCCCGCATTGTGAGCGGCAGGTTCATCGGCGACGTGTTCGTCAACGGTGTGCAGCGCGACCCGGCGACAGATGCCCGCTTCCGCATCCGCGACCTCGCCCCGCCCAGCGCGGAGTTGCTCAGCGCCGATGTGTCCGTTGTCCCGTCAATCATCCGCGTCAACTTCGGCGACAACGTGGCGATCTCCCGCGCCAGCATCGGCAACGGGGACATCCGCATCGATGCCCCGGGCAACGCCTTCTCTCTGTTCGTCGAACTGGTCAGCATCTCCCGGGCGACCGACGGCACGCCGATGGTCGCCACCTACCGCTTCACCCCCCCCGGCGGCACATGGGACGCCTTGGAGAATGGGACCTACAGCGTTGTGCTGCTGGCGGGAGCGGTCACCGACTCGTCCGGCAACGCGGTGGGCAGCGGCGGCCCGGTTGCCCTGGGCACCTTTGAGGTGCTGGTCTGACCAACTGCATTGCCCCTTTGGTGGCACCGTTCGCCAGAGCGGTGATTGCCCTCTGAACAAGTGCCCGCCCGATCTGCTATTGTGCCCTCCCCATGGCACTGGCGATCCTGGCCCTGCTGATCTTGGTCAACTCGCTGTTCGTCGCGGCGGAGATGGCCCTGTCCGCTTCCCGCAAGTCCCGGCTTGAGGCCGCGGTGCAGAGGGGCGGCAAGGGAACGCGCGGGGCACGGGCCGCGCTCAAACTCCACGCCTCGCCCACGCGGTTCCTCTCGACCGTCCAGATCGGCATCACCCTCATCGGCATCACCTCGGGCGCATTTGGCGAGGCCTCGATCGCCGACCGCCTGACCCCCCGGATCGAGAAGATCGAGGCGCTCGCGCCCATCGCCGCCGAGATCTCGCTGACGCTGACTGTCCTGGGAATCACCTTCGTCACCATCGTGTTCGGCGAGTTGGTGCCCAAGCGCCTCGCCCAGTCGTCGCCCGAGCGATTCGCGGCGTTCTTCGCGCTGCCGATGACGGTGGTCTCTCGCATCGCCGCCCCCGCGGTGTGGGCGCTCTCGCACACAACGGACCTGATCCTGCGACTCCTGCCGTTCAAGGCGGTCGCGGACCCCGAGGCCGCGGAGGAGGAGGTCCGCTCGCTCATGCGCACCGGGGCGAGCGAGGGCGTGTTCGACGAGTCCGAGCAGCGGATCGTGGAGCGGGTGTTCGCGCTCTCGGACCGCACGGTGAAGTCGCTGATGGTGCCGCGCCCGGACATCGACTGGCTGCCGGCCGATGCGAGCGTGCATCGCGTCCGCGTGGCGGTGGCGACCTCCAGCCACTCGCACTTCCCGGTCTGCACTTCGGGCCTTGACGACCTTGTCGGCGTGGTGCATGTGAAGGACCTCGTCAAGAGCGGCCTCATCAGCGACGAGATCCGGCTGTCCGAACTGGTCCGCAAGCCGATGTTCGTTCCCGAGACGCTCCCGGGCCTCAAACTCCTGAAGATGTTCCAGCAGCGCCAGGACCGCATCGCGTTCGTGCTCGACGAATACGGCGTGCTCGAGGGCCTCGTGACGATGAACGATGTCGTCGAGGCGATCGTGGGCGATGTGACCAGCGCGGGCGAAGCGGACCCCGAACCGATGGTCGTCCGGCGCGCGGACGGTTCGTTCCTGCTCGACGGGATGCTGCCGGTTGATGAACTCCGCACGCTCATGTTCGGCGACAAGGGCGCGGGCACGCCGCTGCCCAAGCAGGACGAGGCGGCCTTTGAGACCCTTGGCGGCTTTCTGCTCGCCTACCTCGGGCGCATCCCCGCGACGGGCGACACGTTCGCGTTCGACCGCTTCAACTTCGAGGTGGTGGACATGGACCGCCACCGGGTCGACAAAGTCCTGCTGAGCATCCGTGCGCCCAGCGCGACCGACCTTGACAACAGCGTGGGGGAGTGACCCGAACCGTGCGGACCGTGGGCGCTGCGGGATGGAGGATCGTCACCGCAAGAGGCGCAGAGAACGCATCGGGACATCAGAGCCCGGAGCGCCCCCTCACGAGCGACGGGTTGGGCCCTACGCGTTCGATGGAAACCCGAGGGAAGATCGTGTCTGCGACACCTTTTCGGAGGCGTTCGGCACAGGCCGCGCAACCCGTCGCTTGCGCTCCGGGCTCTGACAATCTGTCCTCCGCGCCTCTTGCGGTGATCTTCTTCACTTGGGCGCGACGGTGCCCTGCGGCGCTTCACCGGGGTTCTCGCCGGGCCCGAGCATCTGCTCCCGGAACATGTTCAGCGCGCTCTCGGTCATGCCCTGCGGCATGGGGAACCAGAAGTCAAAGCCCGGCGCGCCCGCCTGCTGCGATTGAGCATCCAGGCGCGGCTTCATCTGGCTCCGCTCCAGCAGCACATACGCCCGCGCCTGCAGGTCCCCCGGGGCACGCCGGTACATCAGCGCACCCTGCGGTACGCCCGCGTCCTCGGCCAGCCCGGCGAGCACCGTCGCGGCAAACTCGTCGAAGGGCTTGAGGCCCATGCGCCCCTCCTCGCCCGCGACGCTCGTCCGGAAACTCTGCTCCTTCTGGTAGGTCCGGTGGAAGAGCAGCGCATACTCAAAGTTGTTACGGAAGAGTTCGTCATCGTCGCCCAGCAGGCCCGAGATGTACGCCGCGAGCAGCGCGCCGACGATCTCCTGGATCGCGACACCGGGGTTCGTCTGCCGGGCGTCGCGTGTGATCTCCTGCTCGACGAACTCGGCGATCGGGACGGTGATCTGCGCCTTGAGTTCGGGGTTGTGGGTGTTGAGCCCTGGCCAGGTGCGGAGCAACTCGTAGTACTCCGCGGCGCGTCCCCTGTCGCCCCGACGATAGAGGAACCGGATCGAGTCGCGCAGCAGGTTCTCGTAGCCCGCGGCGTAAAAACTGTACACCTTGGTCTTCGAGTCAAAGTCGGAGCGGGCGGTGAGTTTGTCGAGGATCTGCCCGTAGATCGGAACGAACTCGGGGTTCGGCAGCGTCTGATAGAACGACGGGTTGGCGACATCAAAGAGCAACCACCCCGAGCGGTAGAGTTCCTGAATGGCTTGGATCGTCACCCGATCGGTGTTGAGGAAATCGTAGTTCTTGCGGTTCTTCTCGGTCATCCGGAGGAGCGCTTCCTCCGCGCCCCGCGCCGACCAGTACACCGAGTGCGCTGCGGGGTGGCGCCAGTCCAGCGGGCCGTACTCGCGCGTGTACCGGACCATCCGGTCCGGCTCCATGTGGTACTTGTCCACCAGCACACGCTTGCGGACGTGCCGGAGCAGGTGCGGCGCGCACTCGTGATACTTCGGGTCGGCCGAGAGTTTCACCAGCGCATCGGTCGAGAACCACTGCGGGACGATGCCGACATCCGCCGCGTAGCCCGCGTAACTCTTCAGATTCTCGTACGCCTCGAGCAGTCGCTCGTCGAGGTCCACACCGACATCGGCCCTGATCTTCTCGACGAGTTCGCGGGCCTCCGGGTACCTCGCGTACAACTCATCGAGCGTCTCATAGGCATCCGCGATCGGCCCCACCCAATCCACGATGTACATGTCGCGCAGCGTGTTGCCCTCGGCCCGCTCGCCCAGCGGGACCGTGGGCGGCGAGCCGAGCACGATCGCCCATTCCCGCGCGTGCTGGACCTTGTAGTACTTGTGCGCATCATCGGTGTACCCCTGCACCTTGTGCAGGTAGATCCACGCGAGTTCCCTGTGGAGCAGAATGTCCGCCGGGTTGGCGGGGATGGCCTCGTCGCGCAGCAGTTTGATCCCCGACTGCACCCACTGCCAGCGTTCCTGGCGCGTCTGCGTCGCGACCGAGATGTTGTACGCCAGGTTCCAGGCATGGAACGCCCACACCCGTGGGAAGCGCGGCTGGAGTCGCGTGATCGTCTTGGACAGGTCGACCGCCTCGTAGTACTTGCCCGCCTCCTTGAGCGTGTTGGCCCGCATCCACAGGAAGTTGACAAACACGCCGCGGAACGCCCCCATCGCGATCCCCAGCGCGACCTCCGGCGGGTCGCCCTGCTCGGCGCTGTCGGCGTACACCAGTCTGTTCCGGCCGAGTGACGCCGAAATGTGCATCGCCAACATGCCCTGCGCGCACAGGAACAGCACGAGGATGCTCGCGGCGAGAAGTTGGATGGTCCGGTCACGTCGCATAGTGGTCCAACATTGGTCCTGGTGGCACACCTCTCCGGAGCGGTGTGCGTTGGGTGGCACCGCTCTCTTCGAGCGGCGGGCCTATTGCCCGGAATACGTCGCCAGTTCCCGCCGACGAAAGATCAGCACTCCCGCGGCGAAAAGCCCGGACGTGAGCGCGCCGAGAATCGCGACCGCGCCGCCCACGGCGTTCCAGCCCAGCAGGCGGCCCTCGACCAGGTGCTGGGTGGGCCTCAGGTTCGCGTAGAAGTTGAACGCGTACGAGACCGGCACGGCGATGAGCCGCACGCCGACGCGGGTCCAGATGATCTCGTCCTTGTCGCCGGTGGACGCGTAGTACTCCAGCGACTCGGTGAGGAAGCCCGCCGATTCGGCCATGAGAAAGACGCCGAAGGCCACAAGGCACGCGACCGCGAACGACAGGTGCGTGGCCGCCCACACGCCCACCATCGCCAGGAACGCGAGTTTCATCCACAGCACCAGCACCACCCGAAGGAAGTTGACGCGGTAACTCGAGACCGGGTAATACACTTCGATGCCATCGGGCGGGAAGGCGATCGTCTCGGCGTTCGCCCAGTCGCTGTCGGGGTTCTCGAGGCCCTTGAGCGCATCGCCGCTGATGACCTGGATCACCAGCATCCCCTGGGCGTCGATGGACGCGGGGTTCAGGCTGAGGGTGAGCGTCTGGCCGAGGGGCACCTCCTGCATCACCGGCTGCATGTTCGGCGCAACGAAGGTGAGTTTGGCCAGCGCGCGAGGGTCGTTGCCACCAGAATCTATGCGATAGCGGAGTGTGAGGGTCTCGGCGCGGTCGCGCGCTCGCCCCAATCCTGTGAAGGCGTACACCTCGCGCTGCCCCGGCTCGATGGCCAGGAGCGCATCGCGATGCTCGGTCATGATGTCCGCCATCGCCCGACCCCGCTCCTGGGCCGTGTCCTGGAACTGCGGGTTGCCGATCCGCGCCCGCTCCATCCTCTCGTTGATCTCCGCGTCGACCGCGCCGGAGTCCATCGCGGGCAGCAGCGGCTTGACCGACGCACGCGCCGAGAGCACCTGCGTCTCCAGAACCTCTCGGTCCTCGGCGATCCACTCATCTCCGGCGGAGATGAACGGCTTGTACTCGCCCACCGCCCGCTGCTCGCGCAGGTAGCCCACGAACAGGAATACGCCCGTCGAACTCACCGCCAGCAGCACCGCCGCGACGCCCACCACGCCCAGCCATTTGCCCAGCAGGTACTGCCATGCGGCGACAGGCTTGGTCATCGTCTGCCAGATCACCTTGTCGCGCTGCTCGAAGGCGACGGTGCCCACCGAGAGGAACAACACCAGCAGCGCGATGATCCAGAACGCGCCGCCCGTGCCGTAC
>CAYMWG010000034.1:0-15938 GCA_964393765.1 uncultured Phycisphaeraceae bacterium | reverse complement strand
GCCCCGCGCGCGGGGCAAGGCCGTCCATCGCGAGGATCGCACCCATCTCGGCGTAGGGAGCGACATTGAAGGCGTAGAGCCCGATGATGTCTGGTGGGCTGCCCCCGGCGATCGAGATGAGCGACTTCTGGCCGATGTCGCTGACGACGAGGTAGCGAACAAAGGCGCGGTTTTGGGACCGGTTGTAATCGTCGACGACGCGCTCCATCGCGTCGCCCTCGTGGCGCGTCCATTTTTCCCAGTAGTCCAGAACAATGCGGCCCTTGGGAACCTGCTGGGTTCCGCGTGGACCGAAGAGCGCGTATCCCGCAGCGCCCGCTGCCAGAGCGCCGACCGCCGCGCGGCGCGTCAGTTCCTGAGTTTTCACTGATGTGCCCATCGGGCCTCTCGCCTACTTGCCCGGACCCGCTGCGCCGGTCGTCGGACTTCCCGAGAGGCTCCCCCGCTCCGCGTTGATGCGATCGACGGTCTGCTTCCAGGCGTCGGCGGGGAACCCGGTCGGCTTGCCGGTCTTGGGGTTCATCAAGCCCTGATTGGGATCGAGGGGGTAGGAGCGGAGGTACAACTCCTTTTCCATGACGCCGCGCAGCACCTGCCACGTATCACCGGTCTCGGAGCATCGGATCGTCACCGTCTCGGTGAGTTGCTCGGACTCGCTCTTGCTCGCCAGACGCGTGTAGAGCATGACCGCGGCAAAGAGCATGAGCAGGGCGGCCAAGCCCCAGCCAAGCATCGGACGGCTCTGCAGGAATGATCGCAGACTACCCATCGTGGAACTCCTGCTAGAAGGGCGTTGGTCGGCTAGAACCTGATCCCCCAGTTGTAGAACGGTCCGGGCGTGCCGTACCTGTCGGGCTGTGCGGCACGGTACCACGGGAGGCCCGCGATGTGCTGGTCGCCAAAGAGCATATAGATTTCGTTCACGCGGGCTGTGATCCCGCCGCTGTTGGCCCGTTCGGTGCGCGTTTTGCCGGAATGGCGAGGAACCTCGTCGTAGGCGTCGGCGGCCCAGACTACGGCGTCCTCGTACTTCACATTGCGGTACGACCGCCCGCTGATCGGATAGGAATCGTTGAACCAGTACTCGGTATAGGAGGGCGGATTGGTCATATCCACGACGGGATTCGTCACCGAGTTCGCGTCAGGGTTCTCCGGGTCCGGATCAATAAACAGGCGACCGCCACTTGTCAGATACATGTTGACCTGCGGGTCGATGACGGAGGTTCCGCCTGCCGCACGCGGGCACCGGTACAGTTTGGTTCTCCCATCGCCGCAGTAGTCCGCGAGCGCCCGAGGAACGACCCACTGGTCGAACAGGGACGGTGCCCGCAGTCGGACATTGAACCAAACCGGATCCTTTTGGTCATCCAGGTACATCTGAATGCCCAAGCCCATCTGGCGAAGGTTGTTCTTGCAGATCAGGTCACGGGCGACATTTCGCGCCCCCCCGAGCGAGGGCAGGAGCAGCGAGAGCAGCAACCCGATGATCGCGATGACCACGAGCAACTCGATGAGGGTAAACGCATTTCGCAACCAGGGAGCCGAGGTAGTTTGACGCCTGCTGGACATGTGATAATTCCCTTCAGCCCTTGGCAACTCGATGACCGGCCGCGACAGCGCCGGGCCGCGCGGTCGCGTGAGTGACGTGTACGCCCCACGATACGGAGATGTTGAGGTCCATGTCGCCGATAAACTCGTCGGCGCGGATGACGTTCCCGAAATGCTCTCGGCCGTTGACGGTGATCCGAGCGGACAGGGTCGGCGAAAACTCCGCCGCGTCGAACGAGACCCGCACCGACCGTCCGCGCCAGGGGCGCGTGGCAACAACCTTGCCCATCGCCGCGAACGGGCACGGATCGATGTGCAGGCCGTCCCACTCCGGGCGGATTCCGATGATCCACTCAAGGCTCACGCGGTTGAGCCAGGCGGCCGAACCCGTGTACCACGTCCAGCCCGCCCTGCCGGGGGTCGCGGACTCCGGTCCATCGACGTTCCCGGGCGTGACAAACGGTTCGGCCTGGTACGCGTCGGCCTCCTGCCCGCGCAGGGGCGGTGAGATCGCACGCCAGATCTGCTCGACGGCCTGTGTGTCTCGGCGCTTGCAGGCCGCGGCCAATGCCCATGCCGCCGCGTGCATGTACACGCCGCCGTTCTCGCGCAGCCCCGGGGCGTACCGGGTGATGTAGCCGATCGTCGCGTCCGGCTCGGTGTAGGCGGGGTGGGAAAGCAGCGGCCCCATCGGCCGCAGCAGGTGCTGCTTGACGCTGGCCCACGCGGCGGCTTCACGATCGGGCGGTGCGGTGCCCGAGAGCACGGCCCAGGTCTGTGTGTTCAGGAACACTCGCCCCTCTTCATTTGTCGCGGTGCCGATCCAGCGACCGTCGTCCCGCGTGGCGGCGCGGTACCACTTGCCGCCGGAATCCCCGTCCCACGCGTGCGCGTTGATCGCCTCTGCGAGGCTGGTGCGGTGGTCGAGGTATGTGGCGGCGAGGGCCGGGTTGGGTCCGGTCGCTCCGCCATGCTCGACGACCGGCGCAAACTCGGCAAGCAGGAACGCCAGCCACTGTGCGAGCCACACGCTCTCGCCCTTGCCGCCCACCCCTACCGCCGACAGGCCGTCGT
This sequence comes from uncultured Phycisphaeraceae bacterium, assembly GCA_964393765.1. GTDB lineage: Bacteria > Planctomycetota > Phycisphaerae > Phycisphaerales > UBA1924 > JAHBXL01. The sequence continues at coordinate 13,316 of CAYMWG010000034.1, read as the reverse complement.
TCCAGTCGCACGAACCAATCAGCGGCAGGCCGCGCTCGCTGTGGCGTGACAGACTGCGGGCGATGCTGCGTGTGCAATGCTCCAGCAGCGTCGCGCCGGACTCATTGTCGACAAACGCGACGTGCTCGTCGAGGATCGACCAGTCGCCGGTGTCCTTGATGTAGATCGCCGTCAGCATCGGGAGCCAGAGATAATCGTCGCTGCACGCGGTGCGCAGGCCAAACTCCGCCAGCGGGTGCCACCAGTGGTACACACTGCCATCGACGAACTGGTGCGCGGCGTGGAGCAGGATCTGCTGCCGGGTGCGGGAGGGATCGCGCGCCAGCCACACCAGACTGTCCTGGAGTTGGTCGCGGAATCCGAACGCGCCCGACTGCTGGTAGTAGCCCGTGCGCCCCCACAAACGCCCGCTGATCGCCTGGTACGGGAGCCAAGTGTTGTTGAGAAGGTCGAAGTCCGGCATCCCGCTCCGGACGGACGAGGGCGCGAGCAGGCCGTCCCACATCCGGCGCGAGCCGTCGATCGCCGCGTCAGCCGCTTCCGGCGTCGTGTGCCGGTCGAGCAGTTCGAGGAGCGTCTTCTCGTCCTTTGCCACCGCCAGGGTGAACACCATGCTCACGGTCTGCCCGGGCTGGAGCGACAGGTCGCCGCCGAGCGCTGCGGCTGCGTCGCCGAATCGACCGAACACGTTCTTGTCCGCCGGACGCGTGGGGCGCGGGCTGGTCATCGCCGTCGGCCGGGAGATTGACGCAAAGTGTCCGGTGAACGCCCGCTTCTCGCCGATGGCGTGCTCGGAATCGAACTCCACGCCCTCGCCCCACTTGAAGGCGTGCCCCGCGACATAAGGCCACGGCTTGTTCCAATGGTCGCGCTCGTCCTTGGACGGGATGTCCCACATGTTCTTGCGGACGATGATCGCCCGGCGCGCCGGGTCGTGCTTGGTGGTGAAGAACAGCCGGTGAAACTCTCGCTTGGTGTCGGGCGCAACGCCGCAGCACCACTCGAAGAACGAACTGATGCGCAGTTTCCTCGGGCGGTCGGTTCGGTTTTCAAGCCGCAACCGCCAGACCTCGACCGGATCGTCCGGGGTAACCGCGAGGGTCCAGTTCGCAAAGATGCCCCGGTGCTCGGTCGAGAAACTGGTCTGTCCCTGCGTGTGCTCGCACTCGTAGGACGAGTACTCGGGCCAGCACGGTGCCGGCGCTGCCGACCAGACCTCGCCGGTTTCAAGATCGGAGATGAACAGGAATCGGCCGCGATCGTCGCGGATCAGGTCCATCTCCCAGCGTGTGAGGACATTGAGTTGGCTGTTGTCCAGCCATGAGAACCCGCCGCCGTTCTGGCTGACGACCAGCCCATAGTGCCCGTTGCTGATCACGTTCACCCACGGCATGGGGGTACGGCGATCCGTGACGACAAATCGGCGACCGGAAGGATCGAAGTGGCCGAAGGCGTTGGAGAACATGGAGTTGGCCCGTCCGAAGAGGTCGATCAGACGCAGAGTCGCTGGGCAAGCACGGGCGAGATGCAACCGCTTACATAAGCACTATTGCCCCGCATTGCATCTCCGTCAACCGGAGCGGGGATAGATTCTCGGAAAGAGAATCCACAAGGGACGCCTCCAAAACGAAGAAAGGGCGTCGCCGTGCGATCGCCCTGAGGGGGAGACGAGATATCAGCACAGCAGGATCAGCGCCTGCGACGCGCGACGAGGAGTCCGCCGAGTGCGAGCACCGCGACGGAACCTGGTGCGGGGATGAACGTGACGTTGTCGAAGTCCGCAGAGATGGTCGAGCCTTGCGAGGTCTGCTGCCCGAACATCAGGAGCCTGCCTCCGACGGTGGCCTCGTTCAGAACGCCCCATACACCGTAAGGCGGGTCCTCACTGGGATTGCCCTCGTCGAAGGGAATCCATCCACTGGTGAAGAGGACCGCGGCGGGGTTGATGTAGGTGTACCGGATCAGGCCCGGCATAGCGGCCGACACGGCTTGCGGATCGTACTCGATGCTGACGTGAACGGTCGTACCCGCGAGGTAGGTGATGCCGTGGTTGCCCGTGAACGAATAAAAGGGCAGGCGACCGCCGAAGACGGCGATTTCGCCATCGGTCGTGCGCATGTTGAACACCCCATCGACATCCTGAGAAAACCAGGGTGAGACCGTCAACCCGCCCTCGCCACCGCCGGTGCCGGTCGTGGAGATGGTCACATCGGCAGAGATGGAGAACGCTTCGCCGTTTGCGAACTCAGCGCTCGAGGCACCGCCATCGGCGGACAGCCGCCAGTTGTGGAGGTTGGCGAACGCCGGATGACCATCGGTGTTGCCGTCCGTGAGGTTGATGTGAGCGGGGTAGTTGTTGACGCTGCTGAACGTCGAACTTCCAAAGTCGTTGAAGATGCGAGGATTGATTCTCGCGCTGTCAATGGGCGGGGGGAACGCAAGGACCGGTGCCGCGAAAGCGACAGCAGTCGCTACCGCGAGGAAGCAGGACTTCTTCAAGATTCACCTCTCTCTTCACATCCGCCAAGGCTCCGAAAGGCTCCGCGCCGTTGGGCGCGTAAACAAAGCCGGATCGGACTCTCTCCCTGGAAGCAAGTTCAAGTTACCTCGAAACCCGGGGAAATGCAAGCGCTTTCACCCGGCCAAACAATTTATTCTCATCGGGTCTGGTCAGGCCTGACGCGATCGGCGCGCAATCCAAGGGCGTTGCCCGCGTCCCGCACCCATTGATTACGCATGAACAACCGCCAAACCAAGCCGCTCCGAGCGTTTTCGATCGCCAGGACCAGTGGCCCTTGGTCGATCGCCACGCAATCGGGGGCGACCCAGTTGGTACCAAGGTTGAAGGAGTCCTGGAAGCCGCTCCCACCTTCTCCTCCGCTCGCCCCCCCCCCAGTTCACGCCAGACCAGCGGGCGTCCATCGGATCCGGCAAGCCCCCGGTAGTACCTGAGCGCGGCGATGGCGGCTTCCGGCTCGAAAAGAAGCGAGCACCCAGCCGCGTAGGGCGCGATGGTCCCGTCGCCGAAATCGTCCTTGGGAGTGAAGTCGGCAAAGTCGATCTGCGGCACCTGGTCGAGGGTCGGGATGCGCGCCGGAAAGACCCCCGGAACCGCGTAGCCGCCGGCCGAGTCGCAGGCCGAGAGTCCCCACGCGTTTACGCCGAGCGTCGGCACGCCCAACGGGTTGCGGAGTGCTTTGGCCCGGTGCAGTTGCACGCCGCGCCGAGCGTTCTCCCACCAATCCACTCGAGGGCGATGAGGAACTCCGTGCGCGCCGGGGTTGTCGGCACCCATTGCCGCGTAGTCGATGAAACACTGCGCGAAGAAATGCGTGAACAGGGCACCCGACCACGGGAACCAGACGTGTACGCCCGAGCCATCGGATTCGCCGAGCATGCGCCGGAGCCGGTAGTACACGATCGGATCAACCCGGTGTGCGGGTGTGGGCGCAGCGGCGGCCATAAAACACACCAGCCGCTGCTCATCCGCGGCATCGGCCCAGGCATAGGGCAGCAACGACCCCGCACCTGTCGGTTCATCAAATCGAGTTGGCTTCCAACCCAGGGAGATAAACCCCTTGAGGTAGGGCTCGTTCGGTCTGGGGTCGTTGAGCACGAAGAACGACCAGTCGGCCGCGGTGAACAGGCGCGAGCATCGCGCCGCGACTTCACCCCCGAAGTACTCGCCCGCAACGATCATCCCCGCGAAGAGCAGGGCCGAGTCGATGGTGCTGACGGCGTCGCCATCGGCGGGCGCGGCCGTCCGGGCATCAACGAAGTGGTAGAACATCCCGGCCTTGCGATTGGAGGGATCGGATTCGAGCGTTCGCAGGATGCGAGCGGCGCGCTCGGATGCCTGCTCGCGTGTGATCCAGCCCCGCTCGACGGCCCCGGGGAACGCGGCGAGTTGGAACCCGACCCCCGCGACGCTGGCGATTCGAACGCTCGATCGGTCGAAGACCATGCCCGAGAGCGGGTCGCAGACGGTCCAGAGGTAGTTGAAGGAAGCTCGCGCCACCTCGTCAAGGAACCGGTCGTCCACGGAACTGAAGCGAAACGGCGGGCGGCGTACTCCTGGTTCTGAGGCAATCACCCATTGCGACGCTGCGCGCAGAGTCCTGTCCGAGGTGGTGTCCATCACTTGGGGAACAAAGGTGCGCGGGCCCTGACAGGCGGTGAGGAACGCCGCGCCGAGTACAAACACCACGATTGAAGCGTGGCGCGCCTGTGACCGAAGACCTTGCAAAATTGTCCGGCGGAGATCCGATGTAAGCCTTTGCATACAGAGAATCTATATTCCTCATGTGGTATCTTCAACCCCCATGAAGCGAGAACGACGCAAACGAAGCACGACCGAGCAGCGATCCGCGTCAATGGAGGACGTGGCGCGAGAGGCGGGAGTCTCCACGGCTACCGTCAGCCGCGTGCTCAATACCCCTGCGCTGGTTGCTGACGAGACACTTTCCCGTGTCCATCAGGCGATCGAAGTGTTAGGGTACCGCCCCAACGTGTTTGCGCAGGGCTTGACCACGAAACGAAGCCAGTTGCTGGGGATTCTGCTGCCCGATATTCACGGCGAGTTTTACTCGGAACTGCTCCGAGGGGCGGACCTTGAGGCCCGCGCGCTGGGCTACCACCTGCTGGTCAGCACGCAGGGAAGCAATCAGGAGACCCCGACATTCTCCTCGGGCATGTTGGGGTTTATCGCCGGCCTGGCGGTGATGATCACAGAACCAAACGATGTGCTCTGGTCGCATGTACATCAAGCCGGGCTGCCCCTGGTCGTGATCGACGAGAGGCGCCACGGAAACGGGGTGGACCGAGTTTTGGTGGACAACCGGTCAGGAACGCTTGATGCGGTTGAGCATCTGCTGGCATCCGTACACGCCGATCGGTGCTACTTCCTCGGCGGACCCAAGGAGAACTTCGACACGGCCGAGCGGTCCCGGGTGTTCGCTGAGACTCTCGCCACACACAATCGCACTGCCGCATTGGGGCAGATTCGCTACGGTGAGTACAGCGTGGAGTGGGGTCAACGCGCGTGCGAGTCGCTGTTTGAGCATCGCTCGGCCGGACCGATAGGCGTTCTGGCCGCCAACGACGAGATTGCGTTTGGCGTGCTGCTGGCCGCCAAGGACCTGGCCGTGGGTGTGCCATCGGACCTGCGGATCGTCGGATTTGACGACACGCGCCTGGCCTCGCTGGTCCGCCCGCAACTCAGCACCGTGCGCGTGCCGATGGCCGAAGTCGGGTCCGCGGCGGTGCGGATACTTGTCGATCGACTGCGAGAGCCTGAACGCTCTGCCGTGACGCTCACGCTTCCGACGCGGCTCGTGGTGCGGGCGACGAGCAGGCCCGCCTGATGTGCTCGGACAAGCCGTGGCGGGCGATGGCGGTGTCGGCGGATGCAAGCGGCTACATTGGTGACCGCCGCGAGCATTTCGAAGTTCGCCCGCGGCCCCGGAGGCTCCCATATGCCGTTCCCGAAGGACTTTGTCTGGGGAGCTGCCACCAGTTCCTACCAGGTCGAGGGCGCATCCGCGCCCGACGATCGCGGACGCAATATCTACGACGTTTTTTGCAACCGGCCCGGCGCGGTGTACTTGAACCAGAGCGGGACGGTCGCCGCGGATCACATCCATCGGTATCAGGAAGACGTCGGGTTGATGCGTCAGATCGGCCTGCGGGCGTACCGCTTTTCGATCGCCTGGAGCCGGGTGCTGCCCGATGGCGTCGGGCGCGTTCACGAGGCGGGCCTGGGTTTCTACGACAGGCTCGTGGATGAGTTGCTCGGAGCGGGGATCGAACCCTGGGTCACGCTGTTCCACTGGGATCTGCCGCTGGCGCTGCAGCACCGCGGCGGGTGGTTCAACCGTGATATCGCCGACTGGTTCGGCGAGTACACGCGGGTGGTGGTGGATCGGCTGTCGGATCGGGTGAGCAGGTGGATTACGCTCAACGAGCCGCAGGTGTTCATCCGGTTCGGCCTGGGCGAGGGGAAGATCGCGCCCGGCCTGCGGCTGGGCCTCGATGAGCAGGTGGCGGCGTGCCACAACGCGCTGCGAGCCCACGGGCGCGCTACGCAGGTGATCCGCGAGCGCGCCAGCAAAGTCCCGAGCGTCGGATGGGCGCTGGTGGGCAGGACTGACTTCCCCGCGACTGAAACCCCGGCCGACATCGAGGCGGCCCGCGCCGGCACCGTGGGCGTGACCACACCGGACCTGTGGAACAACACCTGGTACGCCGACCCGGCGTTCTTTGGCACATATCCGGAGGATGCGCTCCGGCTCTTTGGCCCGGCTTGCCAGCCGCCGATTGAGCCGGGGGACATGGACCTGATCCGGCAGCCGCTCGACTTTTACGGCCTGAACATCTACGACGGCCGCATGGTGCGCGCGGGGCTTGGCGGAAAGCCCGAGGTTGTGGCGTTCGCCGATGGGCACCCGCAGACCGCGATCCGCTGGTTCATCACACCCGCAGCGCTATATTGGGGGGCGCGGTTCATCCACGAGCGGTACAAGAGCCCGATCTACATCACGGAGAACGGGATGTCGAACATTGACTGGGTCATGCTCGACGGGCGCGTTCACGATCCGCAACGCATCGACTACACCGCGCGATACCTCTGCGAACTCGGACGGGCGATCGGCGACGGTGTGGACGTCCGCGGCTACTTCCACTGGTCGCTGCTCGATAACTTCGAGTGGGCCGAGGGGTACAAGGAACGCTTCGGGCTGGTGCATGTGGACTTCCCGACCGGCAAGCGGACCCTCAAGGATTCCGCGCACTGGTACAAGCGTGTGATAGGGAGTAACGGGTCTGGACTGCGCGCCCCACCCCCCGCCGCCGCGGAGTTGCCTGCGTGCTGAGCGAATGTCGGTAAACCAAGGCGCTGGAGGAATCGCTCATGCATGTTCTAAACCCGCTTCGTATTCTTTTCGGCCTGCTCGTCGGAACGTTGGCCACCGCCGGCGTTGCGGCGCAACCGCCCGACCCGCAGCCCCCTGCTTCGCTCGACGGGTTCGAGGACACGGATTCCTGGCAGATAATCGAGGCCGAGGGTGTCTCGCTTCGAGTCGCCGGTGAGCCGGGCCGGAACGGAATGTGCGCGCGTCTTGACTACGACTTCACGCGGGGATCGGGCTACGCGATCATCCGCAAGGAGTTCGATCTTGATCTGCCAAGCAACTACAGGTTCTCGTACTCGATTCGAGGGGCCGGGCCGAGCAACACGATCGAGTTCAAACTTGTGGATGCGTCGGGCGACAACGTCTGGTGGGTAAACCAGCGCGACTTTCAGTTTTCCAGCGACTGGGAAACGGTCACGCTCTCCAAGCGAAAGTTCTCATTCGCCTGGGGTCCGTCGGCGGGCAAGCCGCTTGGGCAAGCCCGTCACATCGAGATCGTGGTCACATCCTTCAACGGCGGGCGCGGCACGGTCTGGCTCGACGACCTGCGATTCGAGCCGCTCCCCGAAGTTCAGGAGTACAAAGGCAGCCCCACTGCGCGCGGCTCCTCCCCGGCAGGTGCTCTTGCGCGCACGATCGGCGCGGACGGTGCCGTCGGCTTCACCAGCCAACCCGGCGACGAGCGCCCCTCGCTTGTCATCGACTTCGGGCAGGTGCGGGAGATCGGGGGCCTGGTGCTCGACTGGGGGCCTGGGCACGCCACCGATTACGATGTACACGCCTCCAACGATGGAGAGCACTATTCACCTGCCGCGCAGGTGCGAGGATCAAATGGGGGGCGCGATTATGTGCCGCTCCCGAGCACCACCGCGCGGGCTCTCACGATTCAGACTCTGCCAACCGGCGAGAACGGCGGTGTGTCGGTGCGGGCCGTGCGGTTCCTGCCGCCGGAGTTCGCCGATTCGAGCAACGAACTGCTCCGGCACGCCGCGATTGATTCGCCCCGCGGCTGGTACCCAAGATACTTGAAGGGCGAGGCGACCTACTGGACCGTGGTCGGGGTCCCCGGCGATGACAAAGAAGCGCTCATCAACGAGGAGGGATCGATCGAGGTAGACAAGTTGGCCTTCTCACTCGAGCCATTCGTGTTCACCGGCGGCAGGCTCGTTTCCTGGAACGACTCGACCAATACGCAGTCGCTCGAAGAGGGGTACCTGCCCATCCCGAGTGTGCGGCGGGTGATGCCGGGATTGGAACTGGAGATCAAAGCATTCGCCGAGGGTGCGCCGGGCGCATCGAACCTCCTGGTCCGGTATGAGTTGAACAACACCGGCGTAGAGTCGAGCGAGGGAACGCTGTACATCGCGGCACGTCCGATGCAGGTCAACCCGCCGTACCAGAACCTCAACATCACGGGCGGGGCATCGAGCGTGCGCCGGATTCACTTTGAGGATTCGCGAGTCCGCCTCGACGGCCGCACCATCGTGCCGCTCACGGGCCACGATGGCTTCGGCGCGACGGCTTTCGACGGCGGCGAGATTGTTGAGTATCTGGCGCGGGGCGAGTTGCCCGACGCGACGAGCGTTGAAGACCCGCGTGGGCTGGCCTCGGCAGCGCTGGCGTACGCGTTCCGTCTCGGTCCCGGCGAGCGCAAGGTTGTCGGCGTGCTGGTGCCTTTCCATGATCTCCGGCCCCTCGTGCAGAGTCCGCCGAGTGAAGACACGCTGATATCCCATATGGATGCTCGCCTGGCACCGACACGCGAGGTCTGGCACGATCTACTCGATCGCGTCAAGATCCGGCTGCCCAAAGGCAACGAGCAAGTCACCGACTCGCTCCACGCCAACCTCGCATACATCCTCATCAACCGCGACGGCTCAGGCATCCAGCCGGGCTCGCGCTGCTACGAGCGCACCTGGATCCGCGATGGCGCACTGACATCGACCGCGCTGCTCTCGATGGGCCTTGGAGAGGTGGTGCAAGAGTTCCTCGACTGGTTCGCGCCCTTCCAGTACGACAGCGGCAAGGTCCCCTGCTGCGTGGACCGGCGCGGCCCGGACCCCGTGCCCGAGCACGACAGCCACGGCGAGTACATCTACGCCGTACACACCTGCTTCGCGTTCACCGGCGACATGGTTTTTCTTGCTCGACACTACCCGCACGTCGTCCGCGCCGTGGAGTTTATCGAGTTCCTGCGCAATCAGCGAATGACCGACGAGTATTTCCGCGGCCCGGACCACAAGCGCGTCCTCTTTGGCCTGATGCCCGAATCCATTAGCCACGAGGGCTACTCCGCCAAGCCCATGCACTCGTACTGGGACGGCCTCTGGACGCTCAAGGGCTTGATCGACGCGACGCGGATCGCGGAACTCATGGGCGATCATCCCCGAGCAGCGCGTTTCGCGGCGCTACGCGACTCGTTCGAGCAGACGCTCTACGAATCGATGCGACTGGCGATGACGATGAAGGGGATCGACTTCATCCCCGGCTGCGCGGAACTCGGCGACTTCGACGCCACCTCCACGACCGTCGGACTCTTCCCCTGCGGCCAGATCGGGAACCTTCCCGAGCCGCAATTTACCGCCACGTTCGAGAAGTACTGGACGTTCTTCCAAAGTCGGCGCGACGGCACCCTGGAGTGGCGGGACTACACGCCCTACGAGCAGCGCGTTGTCGGCTCGATGGTGCTGCTCGGCCATCGCGATCGCGCCCACGAGATTCTCGATTTCTTCTTCCGCGACCAGCGGCCGCGGGGCTGGCGGCACTGGGCCGAGGTTGTCCGGCGCGATCCGCGAGAGCAGGGCTTCATCGGCGACATGCCGCACACCTGGGTCGGAGCGGACTTTATCAACTCCGTGCGGCTGATGCTCGCGTATGTGCGGGATAAGGACGGGGCGCTGATCCTGGGTGCGGGCCTGCCGCGGGCGTGGCTGGAAGCAACCGACGGCGTGGATGTAGGCGACCTGCGAACAGAGTTTGGGCCACTGTCGTATTCAGCCAAGGGCACGGAGGGACTCATTCGGATCGCGGTGCAATCGCTCGAACACATGCCCGAGGGAGGCGTCCACTTCCACCTGCCCGACCCAAGCCGGATCCGGTCACTCACTCTCGCGGGTTCAAAGATCGACGTTCCCGCCGACGGGATGGTGAGACTGCCGCTGCTCCCCGCCGCGCTCGAGGTGCGGTACTTGGGTGCCGACGAATGACGGCGAGGCTCCGAAACCCGCCGCGAAGACGCACTGGGGGCGTGTTTGCGGCATCTGGGGTTCAACGTGTGGACTCCGCCTGAACAGAGTGCATACTTCTTGATCTTGACCAAACTCCCACTCCAAGGTCCAGCCCGCGGGCAAGGAAACGCCCGATCGAGTTTCGCCCGGCACCTTGCAGTGCTGGCGGTAGCCAGCGCGGCCGGTACGGCATTCGGCGATGTGGTCTCCACACACTACCCCGTGGATGGGCCAAACGACACCGCCGCAGTCGCCGCCAGCGCATTCGCGGGTTGGTACGCCACCGGAGACTCGTTCCAGAACCAGGTGCAGATCCGTGACATCCGCGGTGACATTCGACGCTCGATCACGCAATCCGAAATCCTTGCGCTCGCACCCTGGATGAACCTCGACGGCGGACCCGATGGACCCAGCGCGCTCGCCTTCAGCGCCTCGGGGCGGCTGCTGTACATTCTGGTCCACGATGACACCGTGCCGGGAGACGGCCAGCCGAGCGATGTGCTTCTCCGATACAACGTGTCGGCCGATTTGCTTACGCGCCAGGCACGGCTGGAACTCTTCGATCAGGGCAATGCGTGGCCGCACCTGTGCGCGGCACACCACAAGTCCTATGTGTATGTCGGCACCGGGAGCGGCCAGATCGCCGTGTACCTGGCCGGCTCGAACTCCACGGGATCATCGCCCGCGGGCACATGGACGCTCCCGGGCGCAGCCATCGTGCAGGGCCTTGCGATCGACCGTGACCTGGGGACGTTATACGCCGCGAGCGGGACAGCGGTCTTCAGGGCCGCGCTCCCGGCATCACCCACGACACCGCCGACGTTCACGCAACTCGCCGCGGGCGCGGACATCCGCGCGCTGGCGTGGGGGGATCATTACGGCAGCGCGAGCCAGCGCGGGCTGTACATCCTGAGCGGCACCGGCGCGGCGACATCGAGGATCGAGTTCATCAACGCGGCAAGCGCCGCATCGGGCTCGGGCGTCACGCCAGTTGCTTACATCACGGGGGCAACGGCCTGGCACGACCTGGTCTTCACGGCGGACGGAAAACTCCTGGTCGGCGCGGATGAAGACGCCGAGATGGTCTCGGACACCTCTGACTCGCGCCTCAACTTCGATGCGTGGATGCGTGACGAGTTGGCGCAGGTCACGGCGTTTGGGCGCGGGCTGATCTCCCCCGATGGCGAGCCCGATGGTTGGGTCATCGATGCCGATGTCATCCCGTCCTGGAACAGGTTCCATCCCGCAACGCCCGATGCCGCCGGCTGGACCGTCTGCCTGCTGATGATGAATGAGGCGGTGAACGGCGATGCGCTCGCGCAGCAGGATGTCGCTCGCGTGCTCACGCGCTACGCGGGTCTCTCTCCCGACGGCATCAAGCCGAGGCGCAGTGCCGACGGGATTTTCAAGCACTGGCTCAACCCCGCGGACGGCAACACCGAGGGCACATGGGCCGACGAATACGCGACGCTGAGCACGATGAAGATCGTTTTCGCGGCCGCCCGAGCGATGGACAGGTATCCGGACGACCCTCAGATCGTTCGCGCCGCATCGCGGATCATCTTCCTGACCCGGAACTGGGGCGCGTACATCCATCCGGTGTCAAGCGCGATGGCGTTCAAGGGGCGTGATATCGGCGGCCCGGATACATCGTCCTGGTCATCGCCGTACCACGAGGGGATTATCTTCGCCGAGCAGGTGGGCGCGTACGGCGGGTCGTCGAGCGGCTGGTTCACACGCTCGCTCTGGCCGACCGCAACTTATGCAGGTAACCCGTCGATCACAGTCGCGTTGTCGGGGTTGTTCCAGCCAGCCTTCGTGAGTCTGTACCCGGCACTCGTCTCGGCGCCGTTCCGCGCGGACGTATCCGGCACGGGGTGGCGGACGCAGGTCAACAACCTGCGGTGGTCCAGCGCCGCGTGGACCGACGACTTCGGCCCGCGCTATTTCACCGTGTTCTCCGCTGGAACAAGTCCGCATCCGTCAGGCTACAACGCCGACACGTTCACCAACCACCCCGGGAACATCGCGACGTTCACCTCGCTGCTGGCGTTCGGAGCCTTCGGCGAGACCGCCGAGGCGGTGGGCGGCTACGCGGCATACCGCAAGGGTGCCCGACAGACGTTCAAGACCGGCGCGAGCATCCTGTACAGACGGCCGTACGGTGCCACTTCGTTCGTACCGAACTCTGCCGGCCTGCCGGACGTTGCGCTGGGCGCGCTGGGACTGGCGGAACTGATCCAGCCGGGCGCGATCGACGCGGTGCTTGCACGCCCGTACCCGCCACTGGAGATGTGCCCGGTGGACATCAACGGCGACGGCGAGATCGATCTCGAGGACCTGTACGCCGCGGTGGCCACACCCCTGGACATCAACGGCGACCTCATCGCGACGGCCGCGGACTGGGAGTGCCTGGCCAACTGGCTCCGGCGCCACGAGAACACCGACATCACCGGGCGATGACGCCGGATAACCAACTCTCCGGCACCGTGGGCGACGACCCACCGTGTCATGGGCGGACGCACCAAACTGAAACGGGCGGGGTTCTTGCGCGGGCCGCTGGACGGCCGTCGTGAGTTGTTGCCCCCCACCCGCGCCGAGGGCTCGATGATCGTGTACACCCCGTCGGGCGCGACCTTCCGCATGACCATTCCTCTGGGGATACATCTCAAAGAATGAAAAGATGACCGAGGTCCTGTCCGCCATACACAGGGTCGCCCAAGGCGAGTTTGTGCTCTCGCAAGAAGTGCAATCCACCCGCACGCCGGAGCACTGACGGGCCGCGCCTTGTACCCGCGCGCAGCACGATCAAAGCGTTCAGGTCGCGCCGATCCGGCACCCCGGCATCACCGGTCGTTCGTTTTGCTGATCTGCTCCTGCGCCCAGACACGCCATGCCAGAGTCTCGCCGGGAGTACTTCCACCTGGACCCGAAGACGGGCAAGGTGGTTACGAAGCCGGATGCGCTGGAGGTTCACCCCGGCGCGGATCGGGCGCTCGTGCGGGCGTACTTCAAGTTCCGCCCCGGAGCGGCCTGAGTGTTGACAAGCCGCCCAAGCATCTATCCCATACACTGCCCCCGTGAACGCACGGAGGCTGACCGTTACCGACTTGTTCTGCGGCTCTGGAGGGCTTTCGCTTGGCTTGCGCGAGGCGGGATTTGAGCCCGTCCACGCTGTCGA
>CAYMWG010000033.1:2898-16106 GCA_964393765.1 uncultured Phycisphaeraceae bacterium | reverse complement strand
GCGCGGACAAACGAACGGATGTTGAGCCTTCGGTAATCACGGAGGGGATATCGGCGCGACCTCGCTTGGGGGGTCAGAAGTTGCGCTGGGGGGCGTCGCCGACGCGATCTCGAAATTTGATAGCAGCCTGTTGGGGTTTCCATTCTGGCTGTATACTTTGAGTATATCTGCGGTGCCGCGACATCCCGATTCGGGTTCCCTGGGCGGTTGCCGTATGACCGCTGAGCAGTTTCTGTCGCTCGGAGAGACCGATGCGCGGCTGGAACTCGTGGATGGAGTGATCGCCGTGTCGCCAAACCCGTTTCCGAGTCATCAACGGGTCGTGCAAGAGTTGTGCTATCAGATCGAGCAGTGGGCTCGCAAGACCAAGTTGGCGGTGGTGTATCCCGACACCGACGTTATTTTCGAGAGTTCGATCGTGTACCGGCCAGACATCTCCGTGTACGCCACCGGGCGTCACGACGGGGTCCCGCGCTCTCTGCGGACTCCGCCCGACCTCATCATCGAGGTCTTGTCGGGCGGCTCAAAACCGATGGACCTCATCACCAAGCGCGAGGACTACGAAAGGTTCGGGGTCGGGGAATACATCGTGATTGACCCGGACACGGGGCGGGTGCATCGCTGGATGCGCCAGCAGGGCGCTTTCGGCGAGCCGCCGGTGCTGGGCGACACGCTGGAATCGACGGTGTTTCCGGGACTGGTGTTTGATCTTGCGGCTGCGCGGGCGGTGGCCGGGCGGAGCGTGTAAGGATCAGGCGCATCGGATCGGTTCGCGCGTCGGCTGGCCGTTGACCGTTCGCCAGATACCCATCGGGTTGGCATCCTGAAGTTCGGTCGGCAGGAGTGCATCCGGGCAGTTCTGGAAGCAGACGGGACGGCACCAACGCTCAATGGCGAGTGGACCGACGGCCGTGGTATCAGGGCGGTTGGTGGCGGGATTAACGGTGGAAGAGTTCACTGTGCAAAGGGGCTTCGCCCCCTTGCGACCCCCGAACGCAAAGACTCCGAAAGCCGGGCCGGCGTTGGGGGGTGAGGCCACTGGAAATCTTCTTCGCCACGCACGGGCCCGGCTCAAAGCAGCCGGACCCGTGGCACTTCAAGGCATAGAACTTACCCCGCACCGAGATCGAAGCGATCTCGGTGGCACGTCAGCACGCCGGACCCGCACCGAGATCGCCCCCACCACCACCCCCCTCATACAGTCGATCTTGGAGCACAAAAAGCGTAGCAGACGGGTCCGGCATCTGTTAGACTCGTGACCATGCTCGCCCGCGTTCAGTCCTATCTCCTGCAAGGCATCGACGCCCTCTCGTGCGAGATCGAGGTCGATGTGGACATCGGCGCGATCAAGGAGGACTGCGAGCAGCCGCGGCCCACGGTGGTGGGACTGCCGGATGCGGCGGTGAAGGAGTCGGTCGAGCGGGTGCGATCGGCGCTGGGAAACTCCGGCTACCGCTTCCCGCAGGGCAAGGTGGTGGTGAACCTTGCGCCTGCGCACCTCCGCAAGGAGGGGCCGATGTACGACCTGCCGATTGCGATCGGCATGCTCATCGCCGATGGGGTGATCGACCCGGGCGATGCGGGACCGCTGCCGAGCGTGAAGTTGGCGCTGGGGCGCCGAGTTGCGCCCTCGCGCGGCGTGACCGGCAAGGGCGGCGCTGGAACCGGCAAGGGCGCGAACGGCACGCGCGATGAACTTCTAAATCTCGATGCGCCCGACGCCGAGCCGATCGATGCCCGCCGGTTCCTGTTCGCCGGTGAACTCGCGCTCGATGGTCGGCTGCGCCCGGTGCGGGGCGTGATCGCCATGGCCGCGCTCGCCAGGGCACGCGGGTTCCGCGGCGTGATGGTCCCGCGCGAGAACGCGCCCGAGGCCGCGGTGGTGGAAGGCGTCGAGGCGATCGGCGTATCGACGCTCGCAGAGGTTGTCGGCATTCTGACGGGGGCACTGCCGCCGGGTATCCATCCGCCGGTGGATGTGGGTGCGCTGCTCTCGACGGTCGAGGCGAGCGTGGACTTTGTCGAGGTGCGCGGGCAGGAGGCCGTAAAGCGGGCGATCGTGATCGCCGCGGCGGGCTCGCACAACCTCATCATGCTCGGGCCGGCGGGGACGGGCAAGACGATGATGGCCCGCGCGTTGCCGGGCGTGCTGCCGCCGCTGACGGCGGAGGAGGCGGTGGAGATCACGCGGATTTACTCCGCCGCGGGACAGATGCAGCCCGGCGAGGGGCTCATCACGACGCGACCGGTGCGGTCGCCGCATCACACTTCGTCCGCGCCGGCGATTGTGGGCGGCGGGATCGTGCCGCGACCGGGGGAGATATCGCTGGCGCACCGGGGCGTGCTGTTCCTGGACGAGTTGCCGGAGTTTGATCGCGATGTGCTTGAGACGATGCGCCAGCCGCTGGAGGACCATGTCGTCACGATCGCGCGGGCGCACTCGGCGGTGCGGTTCCCGGCGAGTTTCATGCTGGTCGCGGCGATGAACCCGACGCCCAAGGGGGACATCCCGCGCGACGAGGTCGGCAAGCGGGCGATGGATCGGTACCTGGCCAAACTGTCGGGCCCGCTGATCGACCGCATCGACCTGCATGTGGAAGCGCCGGCGGTTCCGTGGAAGCAACTCTCGGCCGCGCCGATCGGCACGAGCAGCGCGCAGATGCGCGAGCAGGTGCTGGCGGCCCGGGCGAGACAGAACGCGCGGCAGGGAGCGATGACGCCCAACTCGCGCCTGAGCGGGCGGCAACTCGACAAACTCGCGCCGTTGAGCGAGGAGTCGCGGACGATCCTCGGACAGGCGATGACGGAACTGGGCCTGTCGGCGAGGGCGTACGACAAGATCAGGCGGATCTCCCGGACAATCGCGGACCTGGAAGGGACGGACGCGATCGGGCCGGGCCATATCGCCGAGGCCGTGAGTTACAGGCTGCTGGACCGGAAGACGTGAGGTACGCGGGAAAAACAAGTCTTGGGGCAGCCCAGTATCAGCACTTGCTCATTGCTCACGCCCACCCTGCTCGTGTCGTCTGCGAACAGTGGCGACTCTTCATCAAGTAACCTGTATATTTAGTTCGGCGTACACGCTGTGCAGGCCCTGTGGCTGATCTCGGAGAGACCATGAAGGCTCACATGTTTGCCATTGGTGCCCTGGCCGCATGGGGACTGGCTGCGGGCGGGATCGGCGCGGGCGAGCCGCCCGTCGGCAGCGCTCTCGCCGAGGTCGCACAGACCGCTGCTCCTGAGTTCTTCACCACCGAGCAGTTTCTTGCGCTCGGGCGGGACCGGATTATCCCGATCCGGATTGGCACACCGGGCGAGCAGACCCAGACCATCGAGACCATCAGCAGCGATGAGTCGGTCCTGAAGGTTGTCGCGCCTGCGCGGGTGCTCGCCGGACAGACCACCGGCTACATCGTCGCGCGCCCCGTCGCCGAGGGGAAGGCGAGCATCCGCATGGGCGCGGCGAATCTGGATGTTGGCGTAGTGAGCCGACCAGCCGCCGCGGCGGTCGAGATGGACCGGCCCACCATCGAAGGCCCTGCCAACGGCGCGGCGGTGTGGGGCAGGGTCAGCGTGGGCGTTTCGTACTGGGATGTTGCTTGTGCGAGCGAGGGCGAGGGGCACGGCGATCGCGGGGCGTGGCTGCGGGTGCAGGGGATGGAGCCGATGCGCCCGGTGCGGGCGACAACGCCCGATGATGGCCCGCTCGTTCATGCGTGCTTTGAGTTTGACGCGGGAGAGTTGCCCGAGGGAGAGTTACGGCTGGTGGGGCGCATCGTCGAGGCGGACGGGCGCGAGCGGCTGAGTCTGCCGACGGTGGTGCGGGTTGTGCGCGCTGAGCCTGCCGCGCTGATCTCCGGAGAGTGCGAGGCCGATTACGGCCTTGACGAGGCGAACCCGTACGAGGCCGGGAAGCAGACCGGCCGCAGCGCGGTCCACAAGGGCGGTAGCGCCTCGGGCGGGGAGTATTTCTCGAACGCCGGGACGTACCCCCGCTTCGGCTTTCCGGTCGAGGTGGGCGAGCCGGGCTGGTACCAACTTGCCATCGTCGCGGGCGCGGATGTCTCGATGGGAACGCTCCCGAGCGTCGGGATTGTGGTCGATCCGGGATCGGCCGCGGACAGCCTGCCGGTGACGGCCGGACCGGTGCTGGCGGAGGGCTGGCACCGACTGTCGCTGGGCATACCGTTCCGGCTGGCGGCGGGCAAGCACACGGTGCGTCTGCACTTCGCCAATGACTTCTTCGCGGGCAATGGCGCGGACAGAAATCTGAAACTCGATCGGTGGGAGTTGCTGCGCGTGGCGGACGGCGCAGTCGCGGCGGACGGCAGCGGGAGCGGGAGCGCGAGCGCCGGGATGGACGGTGCGATGGGCGCGGGCACGATGACGATGTCGGGCAGCGCGCCCGCGGAGCCACAGGGCAGCACGATGATGTCGATGATGGGCGGCGAGGGTGCGACCTCGTCGTCCGGGGCGACATGGCCCGAATCTGTTGCGGCGGCAAACTCCGGCGACCAGGGAAATCTCCGGGTCGCCTTTGCTGAGGTGATGGACCACCGGACGCTGCCGGGCGAGATCGAACTCCGCGGCGTGGTCTGGCAGCGCGCGGCGGAGAGGGATGTCGCGAATGCCGACGTGCCGCGCGTTGCGCTGATGATCGAGGGGCGCGAGGTCGCGAGCCAGTATTCCTACTCGCCGCGGTTCCGCCTGCGGCCCGAGCAGTTACACGCGGGAACGAACTTCGTGTACATGGTCGTGCGATCGGCTTCGGGAGATTCCGCGCGCACGCCCGACCAGCGGCTGAGTTGGCGCGGCTACGAGGACCTGGGCTTTGAGCCGGTGATGGACTCGTACCGCCGGTTCACGCTGCACGACCCGGCGTGGAGCGAGAACGCCCGTTCGCTGCAAACAGGCGAGAAGCAGCCCGAGGAGCGCACTAGCGCGGGGATGCACTCGAACACGACGCTCGTGCTCACACTGCCTGAAGAACTCGAGGGAGAGTTCTCGCTCGAGGCCGAGGCAATGGGGCAGAACTTCGACGGGCCCGCGGTGCTGGAGTTTGCGCTTCTTGAGAACGATGCGCCGTTTGATGTCGGCACACCGCCGCCACCCGCGGCAGCGAGCCTGCGGGTACCCACGAGTTGGTGGGGGCCGCACGAGGTCGAGATGCGCGAGCCGCTGAGACTTGTGCGGGGTCCGAAGCGACTGCTGGTGTCGTTTGTCAATGACAGGTATGAGGAGGGCAAGGGCGACCGCAATGCGTGGCTCGCGGCGGTATCGCTCGCTAGGCGACCGACACTCGCTCCCGACATCGAGGAACGGGTGCTCCTGACATACCCGCACGACAACGACAAGGTCTCACAGGTCTTCGGCCAGAGCGCGGTCGTGGTCGAGCCATCGTCGCCGACAATAGTTCGCAAACTGGAACTGCTCATCGACGGGCAGCCGTCGGGTGTGGTGCTGGACACCTTGCGACGCGCGGGACCGTTTGTGTTGCAGTACACCGCGACGGGCATTGCACCGGGGCCGCACACTGTCTCGGTTCGGGCATGGAACGACGATGGCAAGACGTTTGACTCCGCGGCCCGCAAAGTAGAAGTCCTGGCCGAGCAGCCCGCATCGCCGACAGACTACGAGCGCGCTGTCGTAATCCTCGACCGGTTCGCCTTCGGACCCAGCCAGCGTGACCTTGCCGAGATTTTCGTTCGCGGCGAGGCGGGGTACCTGATGTACGACCTGTCCGGGACACTCGACACCGATGGCGAGCGGGCCGCGCTCGACCTCGCGGGGGCGCGTTTCCCCAACCCTCGCGGCGAGTACGACGTAGTCCGGCGCGTGCTTTCCCACACGCTCGCGACTCCGAATCCGGTGCGGGCACGGTTTGTCCTCTGGGCGGAGAACCACTTTTCGACGTACATCCGCAAGACGGAAGGGCGACGCAAGGCCGATGAGCACGCGGCGTTCGCGCGCCTGGGCGTGGCCCCCTTCGCGGACCTGCTGAACGCATCGGCCACCAGCCCCGCGATGCTGCGGTACCTCGATCAGGAGCGGTCGTACGCGCGTCGCATCAACGAGAACTATGCTCGCGAGATCATGGAACTGCACACCCTGGGCGTACACGGCGGCTACGCGCAGGTGGACGTCACGAATCTCGCGTGCCTGCTTACGGGCTGGAGCACCGCGGGCCATGCTGATGGGCGGACCGGGATGGGGGGGGAGGGTGTCGCGGTTGAGCGGTTCCGGTTTGACCCCTCGTTGAGCGACCCGCGCGCGCGGACGGTGCTGGGCTTTGAGTTCCCCGAGGCACCCGCGCGGGACCGCTACGCGCGTGTCGGGACCGCGCTTGAACTGCTGGCGTCCCATCCGTCGACGGCATCGTTTGTGTGCCGACAACTCGCCGAGCACTACTGCTGCTCGCCCGCGCCCGATGACCTGGTCGAAGACCTGACGAGCACGTTCATGCGCACGAGCGGCGAGATGCAGGCGGTGCTGCGCGACATGGCTCAGCACCCGGCGTTCTGGCGCGAGGCGGCGGCGCGGCGGGTCGCCCACCCGCTCGACTACGGCGTGCGGCTGGCCCGAATCACCGGCGAGACCAACGCGCACGCGGTGGGTGAGTTCATGCAGTCCTCGGGGCGAGGGCTCTTCGAGCGGGCCACGCCCGACGGCTACCCCGAGCCGGATGCCGACTCGATGTCCTCAAACGCGATGCTCCAGCGCTGGAAACTGGCCCGAAAGGCCGAGTGGCAACTCGCCTCGTTCGTGCCCGGCGAACTTCGCCATGTGGACAGCAAGCACGATGCGCCGACCGATGCGGAGGCCCGCCGGATCATCGACACCGTCGCGCTGCGGCTGACGGGGCGGGTGCTGAGTGAACGGTCTTTCGGCGCGGCGAGCGACGTACTCTCCGGTACCACCGGGCAGCGGGACGAGCGCATCCGCGCGGTGGCGACGTTTATCGCGCAGTTGCCGGAGGCGGGGCTGAAGTAGTGAGTGGTGAGTGGTGAAGGAGACAGTCCATGCATTTGACCCGCCGCTACTTTCTGCAATCGACCGGCGCTGCGCTCACCTATCTCGGGATCGCGCCGGCGCTGGCGTCGGCCGGCGGCCTTGGGATCCGGCCGCGAACGGTCAAGGCCGGGCGCACGCTGGTGTGCATCTTCCTCCGCGGCGGGGCTGACGGCCTGAACCTGGTCGTGCCGCACGGCGACAGCCATTACTACTCGCTGCGGAAGTCGCTCTCCGTCGCCCGCCCGGGGGCGTCATCGAATGAAACGGGGTCGGGCGCGATCGACCTGGACGGCTTCTTCGGCCTCAACCCGCGCTTGTCCGCGCTCAAGCCGCTGTTCGATGAACAACTGGCTGTCGCGGCGCACGCGGTCGGCTACGACCGCAACACGCGCTCGCACTTTGAGGAGCAGGACACCTGGGAGACGGGCGTCGCGGGGAACACCATCAACTCCGACGGCTGGCTGAACCGGCACCTGGCGACCTCGACGGGCAAGGAAGGCGCGGTGCTGCGCGCTGTGTCGCTAGGCGACACACTGCCCCGGATCATGCAGGGGAAGGCGTCGGCGTTCGCGGTGCGCGGGCTTGATGACCTGACTCTGCCGGCCTCGCGCAAGGTGGATCCCAAGACCGTTGCTGCGGCTCTGGAGCACGCGTACGGGGTCCACGGTTCGGGCGCGGCAAGCGAGCACTCCGCAGCGACCGACCTGCTCGCGCAGACGGCGGGCGCAACGCTTGATGGTCTGGAGCAACTACGAGCGGTGACGCAGAGCGAGTACAAGCCCGCCGCCGAGTACCCGCGCACGCCGCTGGGCGACAAACTCAAACAGGTCGCACGCCTCATCAAGGCGGACCTGGGTCTTGAAGTCGTGGAAGTCAGCCTGGGCGGCTGGGACACGCATCAGAACCAGGGGCGCGGCGGCACGGGTCCGCTGGGCGACCTCGCGCAGCAACTCGGCGACGCGGTAGCGGCGTTCACGCGCGACCTGGGCGACCGAACCAACGATGTGCTGGTGGCGACGCTCACGGACTTCGGGCGCACCGCCGCGGAAAACGGCACGGGCGGGACCGACCACGGCTGGGCGAACTGCATGTTCCTGGTGGGCGGGGCGGTCCAGCGCGGGCACACGCTGGCCAGGGGCGCGGGCGATTCATCGGCGCGGAAGGTTGTGAGCAGTTGGCCGGGCCTCGCGCCGGACCAGTTGCACGAGCGGCGCGACCTGCTGCACACCACCGACTTCCGCGATGTTCTCGGCGAGGTGGTGGGGACGTTCCTGGGCAACGAGAACATCAAGGCGGTGCTGCCGCGACATGAGTTCAGGGGCGTGGGGCTGTTGGGGTAGTCCTCCTCGTCATTGTTGATAAAGCAGACTTGCTTTATGCCGCTCACTGGTAAAGAATGCTTTACCAGTGGCCGACACTGGTCAAGAGGACTTTCCCCGCCATGCAGCGCCGGACAGGCACATATCACGTGACCACATTCGCGGGAGATGAAGTCCGAGCGTTTATGCCCGCACCTCTACCGCCTGCCGATCCGGCGCTGACGATCGACGGCGCGCTGGAGTTGGCCCATGGACGGGCGCTCGCCGCGATCGACCGCCTGAATGTGGCCGCGGCGATGGTGCCGGATACGCAGTGGTTTCTCTACGGCTTTGTCCGGAAAGAGGCAGTACTGTCGTCACAGATCGAGGGAACCCAGGCGACGCTGGAGGATGTCGCGGCGTTCGAGGCGACGAACGAGGCGGCCGACCCCCACGATGTTCAAGAGGTGTGCAACTATGTCGATGCGCTGACGATCGCCCGGCGGGAGATCGCCAGCGCAAAGGGCTTGCCTTTGAGCACTCGGTTGCTGTGCGCTGCGCACAAGCGCCTCATGAAGGGTGTCCGGGGCAAAGGCAAGTTGCCGGGCGAAATCAGACGATCCCAGAACTGGATTGGCGGCACACGCCCGGGGAACGCGAGGTTTGTGCCGCCGCCAGCCGACGTGATTGCGGCGTGCATGGCGGATCTCGAAAGGTGGATCCACGCACCCGACCCGCTGCCGCCGTTGGTTCGCGCCGGACTGGCCCATGTGCAGTTCGAGACGATCCACCCTTTCCTTGACGGGAACGGCCGCATCGGGCGATTGCTGATCACACTGTTGATCGAGCATTGGGGCCTGATGCGCTCGCCGCTTCTGTATCTGAGCGTGGCGATCAGGCGCCGCCAGCAGGAGTACTACGCGCGGCTAGCGGCCGTGCGCACCGAGGGCGACTGGGAGGGCTGGACAGCGTTCTTCCTGGAGTGTGTGCGCATCGCCGCGGATGACGGTGTATCGGCGGCGACGCGGCTGTTTGCACTGGTGGGAGCGGATCGACGAAGGCTGCTGGCGACCTCGGGGGCAACGGTGCCTACGATGCGATTGCTTGAACTGCTTCCATCGCATCCGGTGGTGACGGTCGCGCGGGTCACACGGCTGCTCAAGACGACCAAGCCGACTGCGGCGAAGGCGATTGCAACGCTCAGCGGGCTGGACATACTGCGCGAAACCTCCGGCCGTGATCGCGACCGCGTTTACCGGTATCAGCGCTACCTGGGCGTGCTGACCGAGGAGTAGGCATTGCCCGCGCCTAAACTCCGGCCCAGATGCCCACTATGAGTTCTTCCCGATCCCACGCCAATCCGGCCGTGACCCGCCTCTTTGAGGCGGTTCGGGTCATCGTGTCGCGGGCCGACGCATTCGGCTCGGTCGAGTTGAAGGCAGCCGGGGTGAACTCGGAAACGCATCCCCCGATGCTCGCCGCCGCGGCGAAGGATGCCGCGGAACCGGCGGAGTACCGGTTGTATGAGGAGGTCGGCAAACTGTGGGTCTCGCTGGTGACGGACAACCGGTGGCTGAGCCAGTCGATCGAGGCGCACCTCGTCAACACCGGGGACAAACTCGAGGAACTTCTGGACGAGGAGTTGTACGACCTTGGTTATGAGGGGGGCACGCTGACTTTCGAGCACTTCCGCAGCCCGGACAAGTTGTACACGTTTCGCTCGCCGCTCCCCGTCAAGGCTGATTCACCTGATGCCGCGGCAGTCGCGGCCAAGTGTCTGCTGGCGTACGAGGCGTGCTTCCGGCGGCTGGGGGACATGGAGTCCAGCGGCGAGGACGAGTAAGCCATGCGCGTCCTCATGCTCGGATGGGAGTTCCCGCCTTTCATCGCAGGGGGCCTTGGCACCGCGTGCTACGGCCTGACGAAAGCGCTCGACCGTCTCGGGCACGAGGTCGTGTTCATCCTGCCCAAGCCGGTCGATCAGTCCAAGTCATCGCATATCCGGTTGCTCAGCCCCGAGGCGATCCGCGCGCTGCCGCCGGATGCGCCTGTGGCGCGTGCGGCGGGCAGCGGGAGCGGCGTGGGCGCGGCAGCGACCGGCGCGGGTTCTCCTGGATTAGGCAATACGGGCGCGTTTGTGGGCGCGGACTCGTACACCATGCCCGAGTTTGCGCGTGCGACCTTTCACGCGCTCCCGGCATCGTTCTCCAGCCCGTACCCGGAGTTTGGTGCCAAGGCCGCGGCCCCGGTTCATGCGCGCGCCGCCACCGTGGGCACGCCCGCGATCGGACCCGACGGCTTGCCGGTGCTCGGACCGGATGGCGCGCCGCTCGTCTGGCCTGAGGGTGTCGATCCCCAGGTCATCCACGGGGCTTCCGCCGGAGTCGGCGGGGCCGGTGCCGGGTACGAGGGCGACATGGTGGACAACGCGGAGCGCTACGCGCGCCTGGTCGTTGCTTTGGGCCGGCACGAGCGGTTCGATGTCGTCCACGCCCACGACTGGATGACCTTCCCGGCGGGCCAATGGATCGCGCGCATCAGCGGCAAGCCGCTGGTCGTGCATGTCCACTCCACCGAGTTCGATCGCGCGGGCGACCACCCCAACCAGCGTGTGTACGACATCGAGCGCCGCGGCATGCACGCGGCCATGCGCGTGATCGCCGTAAGCGAACTCACCAAGAGCCTCTGCACCAAGCGCTACGGCATCGATCCGGCGAAGGTCGGGGTGGTGTACAACGGCATCGACTCGGATTCCGCGGCGGCCAAGGGGGCGGACCGGATCGAGGCCCGCGACAAGATCGTGCTGTTCCTCGGGCGCATCACGATGCAGAAGGGGCCGGAGTACTTTGTCCGCGCCGCCAAGCGCGTGCTGGAGAAGGTGCCCAACACCAAGTTCATCATGGCCGGGAGCGGGGACATGTACACCCGCTCGATCGAAGAGGCCGCGGCCCTGGGGATCGGGCACCGCTTCTCGTTCACCGGATTTTTGCGGGGCAAGCAGGTAGATGAGGTGTTCCGCATGGCGGACTGCTATGTGATGCCCAGCGTGTCGGAACCGTTCGGGATCGCGCCGCTGGAGGCGATGCGCAACGACACTCCGGTGATCATCAGCAAGCAATCGGGCGTGTCGGAGGTGCTGACGCACGCGCTCAAGGTGGACTTCTGGGACATCGACGACATCGCGAACAAGATCGTGGCGGTGCTGCGCCACCCGCCGCTGAGCCAGACGCTCCGTGAGCACGGGTCGTTTGAGTTGCGGAAACTGACGTGGGACGGGGCCGCGGCCAAGTGCGTGCAGGCGTACGAGGCGGCGACAAGCACGATGACCACGACGGTCGTGGGGGCGCGGGCCAGGCAGCACTGACCTGACGGCCATAACACTGACCTGAATGTCAGCGGCAAAGAACGAGTTCAATGTCGATCCGCCGGTGGCTCTTGCCCCAGCGCGTGCGACAATGATGCCATGACAGCGAGGCCGAACGAGGACGAGATGTTCCGGGCACTGGTGGAGCGCGACACGTCGCTGGACGGTGTGTTTGTCGCTGCGATCCGCACGACGGGAATCTTCTGCCGGCCTGGGTGCGGCGCGAGGAAGCCGCTCCGCCGGAACGTCGAGTTCTTCGCCGCCCCACGCGAGGCGATGCACGCGGGTTACCGACCGTGCAAGCGGTGCAAGCCCCTTGACGCCGGTGCGGTGAGGCCGGAGTGGGTCGCGCTGATCGTCGCGGCGGTCGAAGCGAGCAAGGACCGGCGGGTGAGCGGGGACGACCTCCGCGCTATGGGCATCGCGCCCGAGCGGGCCTCCCACTGGTTCAAGGCCAACTACGGGATGACGTTCCAGGCGTATTGCCGGGCACGCCGGATGGGAGAGGCGATGAAGATGATCCGCGAGGGGACATCGGTCGGGCGCGTGGCCGCGAAGACGGGGTACGAATCCGAGAGTGGCTTCCGCGAGGCGTTCGAGAACATCTTCGGTGCCCCACCCCACCCGCAGCCGGGGAAGGCCCGCGCGGGCGATGGCCCACAGCAGCCGCGGGAGTTGGTTGCGTGCTGGGTGGAGACGCCGCTGGGTCCGATGCTCGGCGCGGCGAGCGATGCGGGGGTAAGCCTGCTCGAGTTTGTCGATCGGCGTGCGCTGGCGACACAGATCGCGACGCTGCGGCGAAGAGTTGCGGGGATCGTGCGGCCGGGCACGAACACGCACCTTGAGAGGTTGAAACGGGAACTCGGGGCGTACTTCGCGGGGCGCTCGGCGACGTTCACGGCGACAGTTGAATCGCCGGGAACGGAGTTTCAGTCGCGGGTGTGGGATGCGCTGCGTGCGATCCCCTCGGGCACGACGCGCTCGTACCTGGACATTGCGCGGCAGATCGGCCGGCCCACGGCGACGCGCGCTGTCGCGCGGGCCAACGGCGACAACCGGTTGGCGATACTGATCCCGTGCCATCGCGTCATCGGCGCGGACGGCAGCGCCACGGGCTACGGCGGGGGCATCTGGCGGAAGGAGTGGCTGCTCGAGCACGAGCGGGAGATGGCGGGGAAGGGACTGTTCGGTGCGCATACAAACACAAGAGGAACTCAGAGGGAGCAGAGATAGCAGAGGGCAGCAGAGAAGACTCGGAGATAGCGTTCATCAGGAATCAATCTCGTGCCGTTGCTCTGCTCGACTCTGCTCGCTCTGCTTCTCTGAGTTCCTCCTGCTCTGGTCCTTTGCGGCGGCGTGATTCAAGCGGTTACCATGCAGGGGTGAGCGTGAGAACCACCTGCCAGAAGAGGATCCGGTGATGGACAGCGCGACATCTGAGCCGCGGCGGATCGACGGGCCGCTCCCGTGCGTGAAGTGTCTGTACGACCTCGCCGGGCTGATGAGCGATCAAAAGTGCCCGGAGTGCGGGACGG
>CAYMWG010000033.1:0-2798 GCA_964393765.1 uncultured Phycisphaeraceae bacterium | reverse complement strand
TTCGCCGCGGCAGCGGCGCAGCGGGAGTTCGCGAAGTCGCTCTCCGCGCCAGCAACCCAAGACACCCTCGCTATCTGACCACGAGCGTGCCCGGGCGTAACCGCGCGGGCTCCGCCGGACAAGAGGACGATGCGCCAAATGGCCGTGCCCTACCGTTCACGCATGGAGATCGCCGTCATCATTCCGGCCGCGGGGAGTTCGCGCCGCTATCAGGAGGGCCAATCGTTTGGCACTGAGCGGAGCAAACTCGATGAGGACCTGGGCGGGCGGCCGGTCCTGCACCGCACGGTCGAGTTGTTCACCAAGCACGACCTCGTGTCGCATGTGATCGTCGCCGGGCCGGCCGATGCCGCGGCGTTTGCGCAGTTTACCTCGCGCCATGCCGACAAACTCGGCCTGTTCGGGGTGAAGATGTGCAAGGGCGGCGCAATGCACCGTTACGAGAGCGTCCGCAACGCGCTGGCGCTGGTGCCCGACTCGGCCACGCACATTGCGGTACACGATGCTGCGCGACCGTGCGTGTCGGTAGAACTGATTGATCGGCTCTTCGAGGCCGCGGCGGCGGGGCACAACGCGGTTGTCCCCGGCGTGAGCGTGTCCGACACGCTTAAGCGCGTGGGCGAAGAAGTCGCGGCGAAGGCCGATGACGCGGTCGCGGCGATCCTCGGGACCGATACGTCGGCGTGCGCAAGGGCGCATGTGGTGGTCGAGACGGTCGATCGCGCCGGGATCATGGCGATCCAGACTCCGCAGGTGTTCGAGGCGGGGCTGTTCAGGCGGGCGTACGCGCAGAAGAACCTCGACTCGACGGACGATGCGCAGTTGGTCGAGCGGCTGGGGGAAACGGCGGGCGCAAGGGCGCATGTGGTGGTGGTGCAGGGGGAGGCCTCGAACATCAAGATCACGCGGGCGGCGGACCTGGCGATCGCGCGGGCGATCCTCGGGCTGCGACCGCCTGTGGAACGCGATGTCATGAAGCGGTTCTGACAGGACTACCACGGAGGGCACGGAGAACACGGAGCAGGAGATGGACTGGATGGAGGTGCGGAATCGCCGTATTCCCTACAAGTGGTTCCGCTCAGTGTTCTCCGTGTGCTCCGTGGTGAATGTTTTCGGCTTGAACAACCCTCGACAACGGAGCAGAATGACCACCCGCGCCCAGACCCTCGCCGACAGCGTGTTGCTCAGCCGCGAACTGCTCAGGCGGTACCTCGCGGGCTTTGACGACACCAACCACACGAAACAGCCGCCCGACATGCCCAACCATGTCGCGTGGACGCTCGGCCACCTCGCTCTCACGATGCATCGCGCGGCCGAAAAGATCGACGACACGCCGCCGCCGGAATCGGACTTTTTCAAGGGATCGGGGCGCGGCGACTCTCACCGATTCGATACCGAGGCGGTGTGCTTCGGCTCCAAGCCCGGGTGTGATCCCGCGACGTTCCCGCCGATGAAACGGTGCGTCAACATTTTCAGCGGTGCAATCGACCGTCTGGCGGCCACGGTGGGGAGCGCGGACGATGCCGCGCTCGACAAACTGGTGAAATGGGGAGCGCTCGATGTGCCCGCCTGGGCTGCGGTGGCGCGGATGGTCTTCCACAACGGCACGCACTGCGGCCAGATCGCGGACCTGCGCCGCGCGCTACGGATGAATTCGGTTTTCGCGTAGCAGGGGGTCGGCCCCGGCCCGCGGCTACGGTTGCCCGCGGCGGGTTGATGGCGGCGGTAAGGCAGGCTGGAGCACACACGTTGGGCGGGATGTACAAGATCGCGCTGTGGATGCTCCTGCGGGACCGGGGGAAGTACCTCGCGCTGGTCTGCGGCCTGTCGTTCGCCACGCTCCTCATAGCCCAGCAAGGCTCGATCTTTCTCGGGCTGGTGATCCGCTCCACCGGCGTCTTGCAGAATGTCGGCCAGCCGGACCTCTGGGTCGTCGATCCGAGCACTCGCTACATCCTTGAAACGCGTCCGGTGGGCGACCAGTTCGTGGGGCGGGTGCGGAGCGTGCCGGGCGTTGCCTGGGCCGAGCCGATGTTCAGCAACTACGCGAACGTCGAGTTCCGCGACGGCACGTTCAAGCGGGTGCAACTCATCGGAATCGACCGCTCCACCCTCATCGGTCAGCCGCCGGAGATGGTCGAGGGGTCGCTGGAGGACCTGCGCGCACCCGACACCGTGCTGGTGGAGGAGTCCTCGCGCCCGAAACTCAACAACGCCAAGATC
Source organism: uncultured Phycisphaeraceae bacterium (assembly GCA_964393765.1). Classification (GTDB taxonomy): domain Bacteria; phylum Planctomycetota; class Phycisphaerae; order Phycisphaerales; family UBA1924; genus JAHBXL01. Next base: position 575 of record CAYMWG010000033.1, on the reverse strand, counting down.
GGCGATGTTCTGCGCCTCAACGACAAGCGCGCGGTGATCGTCGGTTTCTGCCGCGCCAAACTGGGGTTCGAGTCCAACGCGATCGTGTACACGACCTTCGACAACGCTGTGCGCTTTACGCCTGTGGGGCGGGAGCGGGTAACGTTTATCCTCGTGGGCGTGAAGGAAGGACTGGACCGCGAGGTCGTGGCCGCGGATATCCGCAAGTTCACCGGGCTTGGCGCGTTCACGCCCGAGGAGATGACCAGCCGTACCATCGGCTTCATCCTGTACGAAACAGGCATCGGCATCAACTTCGGCATTACCGTGCTGCTCGGGTTCGTCGTGGGTCTGGCCGTCACCGCGGCGATCTTCTACCAGTTCACGCTCGAGAACCTGCGCCACTTCGCGGTCCTCAAGGCGATGGGCGCGCGCAACTCGGTGCTTGTCCGCATGGTGCTGCTGCAGGCGGGCGTGGTCGGGCTGATCGGCTTTGGCATCGGGTGCGGGCCGGCGGGGCTGTTCTCGCTTCAGGGGCGCAGGCCCGGCGCGGAACTGGCCCCCTACTTCCCCTGGCAACTCCTGCTGCCCACGAA
>CAYMWG010000032.1:0-16247 GCA_964393765.1 uncultured Phycisphaeraceae bacterium | reverse complement strand
CGCGCCCCCCGAGATCAGGCCCAGCAGGAACGGGGCGTGCATGATCGAGAGATTCGTGAGGTACTCGGGGTCCAGCCCGTGCGTCAGAACGACGACGATCGCGAAGATCATGGTCGTGGCACCCACGACAGCCGTGCCGATGAGCACCGGCTTGGCGGTGGCCTTGAAGGTATTGCCAGCGCCATCGTTCTCCTCGAGGAACTCCTTGCCCTTCTCAAAGTCCGGCGTGAAGCCGAAGTCGCGTTTGACCTCCTCGCGGATGCCGGGCATCGTTTCGATGGTCGAGAGTTCAAAGACCGACTGGGCGTTGTCGGTCACCGGGCCGTAACTGTCCACGGCGATGGTCACCGGGCCCATGCCCAGGAAGCCGAACGCGACGAGTCCGAAGGCAAAGACGGCCGGTGCCATCATGATGGTCGTGCCGTCCACCGCCATGCCCGGGAACGAGTTGGAGACGTAGTACGCCGCGCCCATGAGCATCACGATCGCCAGGCCCAGCCAGTACGCGGAGAAGTTCCCCGCCACCAGCCCGGCCAGGATGTTCAGCGAGGCGCCGCCCTGCTCAGAACTGGTCACGACCTCGCGGACATGCCGGCTGTGCATCGACGTGAACACCTTCACGAGTTCGGGGATGATCGCGCCCGCGGCGGTGCCGCAGGTGATGATCAACGACAGTTTCCACCACCACGTCTTGTCACCGGCCATCTCGGGAATGAGCAGGTACGAGGTGATGAACGTGAGAATGACCGAGACCACCGAGGTCAGGATGACCAGCGAAGTGAGTGGATGCTCAAAGTTCATCTTCAAGGCGTTGCCGTACTTGGCCTTCGCGATGGCCTCGTTGATGAAGTACGACCCCGCGCTGGCGAGGACCATGACGATGCGCATCATGAACAGCCACACGAGCAACTGGATCTGAACGGTCGCGAACTCCGGACCGGCGGTTGTCGAGTTGATCGCGAGCAGGATGAACGAGATCAGGGCAACGCCCGTGACGCCGTAGGTCTCAAAGCCGTCGGCGGAGGGCCCGACCGAGTCGCCCGCGTTGTCGCCCACGCAGTCGGCGATGACGCCCGGGTTGCGGGCATCGTCTTCCTTGATCTTGAAGACGATCTTCATGAGGTCCGAGCCGATGTCGGCGATCTTGGTGAAGATGCCGCCCGCGATGCGGAGGGCCGAAGCGCCGAGCGACTCGCCGATGGCAAAGCCGATGAGGCACGCGCCCGAGATCTCACCGGGCACGAAGAGGAGAATGCCCAGCATAATGAGTAGTTCGACGCTGATAAGCGCCATGCCGATCGAGATGCCCGCCTTGAGCGGGATCGCGTAGCACGGGAACGGCTTGCCGCGCAGCGAGGCAAAGGCCGCGCGGCTGTTGGCGAAGGTGTTGACGCGGATGCCGAACCACGCCACGCCGTAACTGCCGGCGATGCCGACAAGGCTGAATCCGAGGATGATCGCCACCTTGGCCGCCGACATGCCGTACTGGTCGACGCCCGCCGCGTCGGGGCCAATCGGGATGAGCCAGCCGAAGTACCAACCCACCGCCACGGCGATGAAGACCCACAGGAGCATCAGGAACTTGCCCTGCTGGATCATGTAGGCCTTGCAGGTCTCGTAGATCAGTTCCGAGATGTCGAGCATCGACTTGTGGACGGGCATCCGCTTGAGTTGGGCGTAGATCATCAGGCCGAAGATCATGCCCAACACGCAGACGCCGATGCCGACAAGCAGCAGCGAGTGCCCGTCGATCCCGCCGCTGTCATCGGGGGTGCCGAGCGTCCCGTCAGGGCCAGCGCTCTTGAAGAACTTGACCGTGCCGACATCCGGTAGCACGAGGTTTGCCTCGCCGCCGGCCTTGTGGCCCCCCGCCTTGTCCTGGGCGAGGGCACCTGGCGTCAGCACGCCCAGCAGCAAAATCGAGACGAGCAGCGGCACGAGGCCGCGGAAACTCAGTCCACACAAGGCCCGGGGCCACGCTTGCTTCTTTGCTGACAAGGCTCGATCTCCGCTGGATAAAGACCTGGATGCAGACTCTGGATCGGCAGGTGATAACCGGTTTCACGACCGAATGTCAACGGCGGCCGATCCCCGTCCCCCGGCCCCCCACACTTTCCGCTCAGCCGGCCAGCGACCCAAGAGCCATCGCGCGACCGGCAGCACCACCGCGCCCGAGCCTCCGGTGGTCTCGTCCTGCGGCCTGGATTCTGCTTCTGGACCACGCTCTGCCCGCGATCGAGCCGCGTCAAACCGGTCAGAACTTCGGACCGGACTTCCTTTCCTTGTCCTTATCCTTGTCCTTATCCTTGTCGGGGCCGAACTTGCGGCCCTTCATGGGGACACCAGACTCGCGCAGACGGCGAGCGATGGACTTGCGAGCGTCCCGGCGGGCCCTTTCCGAGGGCTTCTCGTAGAACTCTTTGCGCTTGATATCCTTGGTCAGGCCTTCCTTCTCGCAGAGTTTCTTGAAGCGACGAAGCATCTGCTCGGAGCCTTCGCCGGCACGGGATTTGATCCGAATCGCCATTCAACCCTCAGACTTGGAACCGGTGAAAAACGCCCAACCCCGGGACAGGGCACAAGTAAAGGCCCACCCTACCACCGGGTCAACCGATCTGCCCGATGGAGCAGCCTCTTCTGTTGGGTTCAGACATCTTCTGGCGGCCCGAAGCTCGTTGGGTCGATCCGGGAAGCGCGTCACACGTTCCGCCTTCTCCAGCACAAACGGCCGCCCGTGAAGCACATGCCAGTCCAACTCACAAAACTGCACGCAGGGCTCACCAGCGTCCTATTGACCGCTCTTCTGGGCTGCGGGGCCCTCGGCGCGGGGTGCAAGGCCCGGGTCGAAGGTGCCGGAAAGGAACGCGAGGTCGAGGCGTCGTACCGGTTCCGGTCGCTCTCGGCGGACCTGACCGACGGGGTGAGCGTCCGGGCCGCGGCGGCCGCGGGCGAGAGCGCCCTTCGGTCTCGCGGGTACATCGTCACGCGATCGGACACGACCTCCGATCATGCCAGGATCGAAGCGAAGTCGCACGGGTCGGGGGCGCTGAGCAAGGTCGTCTTCGAGGCACGGGCGATCGGCGGGGGTTCGCGCGTCAGCGTGACATCAGAACCATTCGGGAACGAGTCGGTCTCGCGGTCGCTGCTGGACGCAACGCTGGCCCGCCTCGGTCGCTAAGCCCGCTCAGCGCTTCTCGATCGGGATGTAGGGCGTGCTGTGCGGCCCGATGTACGCCGCGGCCGGACGATACAGCCGGTTGTCGGCGAGTTGCTCGAGCACATGCCCGGCCCAGCCGCTGATGCGGCTCATCGCGAACATGGGCGTGAAGAGGTCCAGCCGGAGGCCAATGCTGTGGTACGTTGTCGCGGAGTAGAAATCGACGTTCGGGTACACGCCCTTGGCACCAACCTCGCGCGCCATGATCGCCTCGATCGTGCTGGACATCTCGTAGAGTTTCATGTTGCCGGTGTCGGAGGCGATCTGCCGGCTGAACGTCTTCAGGAACGTGGCGCGCGGATCGATCGTCTTGTACACCCGATGCCCGAAGCCCATGATGCGAGCGCCCTCGTTGCGCCGCGCCAGGCGATCCATGATGAACGGCTCAATAACCGACGCCACCGGCTTGCCCTGCTTCGCGGCCGCCTGCTCGATCTCGTCGAGCATGACCATGACCTCTTCGTTCGCGCCGCCATGCAGCGGGCCCCGTAGGGAACCGATGGCCCCGGTGATCGCCGAGTACACGTCCGAGAGGGTGCTGATGATCACACGGGCCGCGAACGTCGAGTTGTTCAGGCCGTGGTCGGCGTGCAGGATCATGCACACGTCGAACGCGCGGGCCATCGCGGGAGTGGGCTCCTTGCCGTTGAGCATGTACAGAAAGTTCTGGGCAAAGGACAAGTCCTTGCGGGCCGGAACGAACGGCAGCGCTCTCCGATGGCGGTCGAAGCACGCGATGATCGCGGGAGTCTGCGCGAGGATCGCCAGCGCCTTCTTGCGCGCGGAGACCGGGTCGTTGGCATCCGCATCCGCATCGTACATCGCCAGCGCACTCACCATCGTGCGGAGGACGTGCATCGGCGCGGCATCGTCCGGGCAGGACTGGATCCGCTCGACCATGCCCTCGGGTAGGTCATAGTGGTTGCGCAGGTCCGCGCTGAACTCCGAGAGTTCGGCCCGGGTGGGCAGTCGGAGGTTCCAGAGGAGGTACACAGTCTCCTCGAAGGTCGAGTTGCGGGCCAGCGCATCGATCTCAATGCCCACATATTCGAGGATGCCCTTCTCGCCATCGATGAACGACATCTTCGTCTGGGCGGCTGTTACCCCCTCCAGGCCCTTTGCAAAGGGTCGGGCGGGGGGCGGCTGGGGATTGACGACAGCGCTGCTCATGCTCAGTTTCCTTGGAGTCATGGGCACTATAGGGCTGACTGTGGCGAACGGAAACGCACCGTCCTCCCTCCCGGTTTAGAATGGGATAAGCATGTTCTTTCCACTCGGAACCGATCGTCCCCTCCGCCGCCCTCCGCTGGTCACGCCCGTGCTGATCGGCGTCAACATCGCGGTTTATGTCCTGCAACTCTTCCTGAGCCGACAGGATCCCGCCCAGTACGAGCGCTTCCTGTCCGCCCTTTGGGTGTCCGGCAGCGATTTTCGGCCTTGGACGCTCCTGACGAGTGCATTCCTGCATTCGGACCACTCCCCCTGGCACATCGTGGGGAACATGCTCTTCCTTTGGGTGTTTGGCCCGAACATCGAGGACCGATTCGGACGCCTTGGGTTTCTGCTTTTCTATCTCGCGGGCGCATCGGCATCGGGCGGTGTGCATGCGCTGTTCGACGCCAATCCGGCGATCGGTGCGTCCGGAGCCATCGCCGCCTGCACCGGCGCGTATCTCGTGCTCTTCCCCCGCACACAGGTGAAGTGCTTCATGCTCCTCGGGTTCATCGGCGTGGTGCGCGTCTCGGCGTGGTGGTTCATTGTGCTCGCAGTTTCCTGGGACGTAATGCTCCAGGTGACCGGGGCGAACTCGGGCATCGCGCACGCCGCCCATCTGGGGGGAACGCTCTTCGGCGCAAGCGTCGCGATGGTCCTGCTCTGGCTGAAGGTCCTGCCGCGAGAGCCGTTCGATCTGTTCACGATGGGCCAGCAGGCGCTGCGGCGTCGGCAGTTCAAGGAAGCCGGGCTTCGGGCCGCGGAGGAGAACGCACGCCGATGGAGCCGAGTGCAGGACGGACCCGCGCAGGAAGAGGCGGAGACGCTCGCCTCCGCCCGAGCGGAAGTCACCAGACTCATTGGCGAGGGCGAGATGGTGGGTGCCGCGGCGGCGTACCGCGATCTGGCCGACCGTTTCGCCGACAAGCCCGGCGCGTCCACGCTCTCCCGCAGGCACCAGCACGATCTTGCGAACTATCTCTACAGCGAGGGTCGGTTTGTTGACGCGGCCTACGCCTACGAGCGGCTGCTGGAAGCCTATCCGAAGGAAAGCGATGCACCGCGCATCCGGCTCCTGCTGGGCTTGATCTTCGCTCGCCAACTCAACGACCCAGTCCGCGCGAAGAGCCTGATCAGCGAGGCCGCGACCCGGCTCTCCGGCGGCGAACTGGAGATGGCACGCCAGGAACTTGCGAGCCTTGGCTGAATCGCTTGAACAGATCGCACCTACGCTCGCTCATGGCCCGCTCTCCCACGCGAATCAAGATCTGCGGCATTCGTGATGAGGAATCCGCGTTTGCCGCGGCGGATGCAGGCGCGAACGCCATCGGCCTGGTGTTCTATCCCCAGAGCCCGCGGTTCATCGAGCCTGTCGAGGCGTGGGAGATCGTCGGGATGCTCCCGCCTTTCGTCGCCAGCGTGGGACTGTTCGTCAACGCGGACATCGAACGCTTCATGCTCATCGAGGAAGAGTGCCCGACCGACCTCTCGCAACTCCACGGGCAGGAAAAAGAAGATTTGGTGCGCCAGTGCGGGCCCAACGTCATCAAAGCGGTTCGCTTTGACCCGACGACGATTCAGGCCGAACTGGACCGCTGGAACAAGATCGAGGAGGTCGATGCGATCCTCGTCGATGGCTCCATCGGCGGGCAGGGCACGAGTTTCGACTGGTCCGCGCTGGTCGCGGCGAAGGACCGGCTCGCAAAGCCGCTGATCCTCGCTGGCGGGTTGACGCCGGAGAACGTGGGGGAGGCGATCCGTGTGGTGCAACCCTTCGCGGTCGATGTCTCCAGCGGCGTTGAATCAGCGCCGGGCGTCAAGGACCCGGCGCTGATCGAGGCGTTCTGCCGCGCGGTGCGGCGGGCGGATATGGAACTGGAGTCCTGACAACGGGTGCCCCGCGCGTGAAAGCCCCGGCCGCCAATCTCGTGCTCATCGGCTTGCGCGGGAGCGGGAAGACGACGCTCGGCCGGCGGGTAGCAACGCTGCTTGGCCACTCGTTCAAGGATCTCGACGACGAGACCGCGCTCCTGCTCGGCGCGAAGACCGCCGGCGAGGCCCTCGAAAGGCACGGCGAGAAGGCGTTTCGCGATGCCGAGGCTTTATTGCTCCCGGGCGCGCTCGCGCGCACAAACACGGTTTGCGCGCTCGGGGGCGGGACACCCACAGCGCCCGGCGCGGAGCGACTGCTCGAACAGGCGCGCGACGGCGGACAGACCGCGATTATCTACCTGCGCGCGAATCCTGTGATCCTGCGGGAACGGCTGGTCGCAACCGACATATCGTCGCGCCCGTCGCTCACTGGCGCGGGCACGCTCGAAGAAATCGACAGCGTCTTCCATGCACGCGATGCGCTGTACCGGCGGCTTGCTACGCACACCGTGGAGGTTGGCGCCGGCTCGGCGGAAGAGTTGGCAGTCAAAATCGCCGGCTTTGTCAGTGCATAGCCATCAACGCGCTCCGCTCTGGAGAGCGGAGCCACCTGGAAAACGGAGCCACCAGAGGCGGCCTCGAGGAGCGGGTCACTCTTTCGCGCGCGACTGGTACGACCCGTCCGCAGTGCTGACGCGGATCGTCTCGCCGTTCTCGATGAACCCGGGAACGCGGGTCTTCAGGCCGGTCTCGCACTCGGCGTCCTTGAGTTGGTTGGTGACGGTCGCGCCCTTGATCGCGGGCGACGTCTCGATGATCTTGAGATCAACGGACGCGGGCAGTTCAACCGTAATCGGGTTCTCATCGTGCAGCAGCACGATCGTCATCGCGTTGGCGCGAAGATACTTCAGCGCATCGCCGAGTACCTCGGCCGGGATGACGACCTGGTCGTAGTTCTCCGTGTCCATGAACGTCGCGCCGTGGCTGTCTGAGTAGAGATACTCCATCTCCCGGCGGTCCAGGTCGATCATCTCCATCTCTTCGCTGGGCTGGAAGCGACGCTCAAACTGGCCGCCGTCCTTGACGTTCTTGAACCGGAGGTTGACGAACGAGCGGAGATTCCCCGGGTTCCGGAACTCATACCCGGAAATGATCCAGAGTTTGCCGTCCACCTTTACACCAGAGCCGGGGCGAATATCAATGGCCTTCATCGTCGAGGTCCTGAGCGGGTATCGTGTGTGCGTCGGAACATGGCCGCGATCATCCGTGCCGGCCTTGGCTCGCGCGGAGGGCGGCGGGGAAAGCGGTCGGAATCTTAGGCGAGCGGGCATCCAATGGCGATCCATCACGCAACCCGTCGAGGCCTTCTGCTGCTTCTCCTAGCCGGCGTTATGGGAGGGGGCTGCACTGCCGAATCCGGCCTGCTACGAACCCCGGGTGGCCCCGATGCGCCGCTCTGGATATGGGTGCGCGACCGTCACAGCGGTGCGCCACTCGCCGATGCCCGGGTGTCGTTCGAGACCGCCTCCCGGTTTCATCCTCTCTCCGCGGCATCACTCCTCGGCCAGACCGATCCGGAACACGCTTCGGTAATGACAGACAGCACAGGGGCAGCGATGATGCAGGTGCTCTCCGGGCGGGACTTCCGCATCGTGGTCTGGGCACCGGGCCGATCGGCCGTGGTGTTTCGCCCGACAACGCCCGGCACGCTCGCACCTAGCGAATGGCTCGATCCCTTCATGCCCGGCGATGGCGCTGACCCCGGATTGCAGGTGCGTATCTCCGAGCGTGCGGGGATCCCCCGCCAATGAGCGCCCAGGAGTTTGTCGAGCAGTACGGCTATCTCGCGGTCTTCCTCGGAACGTGTCTGGAAGGACAGGGCGTGCTCCTGCTCGCGGGCTTCTTCGCCCACCGCGGGTACCTCAACTTGCCCGTCGTCCTGCTGCTTGCGTTCGCGGGGTCGTTCATCGGCGACCAGGCGTGCTACGTCCTTGGACGTCTCAAAGGCCGCTTGCTGCTGGACCGCCACCCCGCCTGGCAGCCGCGGGCGTCGTGGATTCTCGCCCGGGTCAGCACGCACGAACGCTGGCTTCTTCTGGCGTTCCGCTTTGTACCCGGAGTTCGCATGCTCACCCCCATCGTGCTGGGGCTGGCAAAGTATCCACAGCGGCGCTTCGCGGTCTACAACCTGATCGGCGGCGCGCTCTGGTCGGTGAGCATCGGGCTGCTTGGGTACTTTGCCGGGCACGCCGCGGGGCGGGTGTTCGACAAGGTGAAAGAGCACGAAATCAAGGTGATCTGCGGGCTTCTGGCGATCGGTCTCTTCGCGTGGCTCGTGCGCCGCCTTTGGTTGGCGCGCCGCGCACGAGCGGCCGATGCACGTCTGCTGCTTGACGCCCGCCTCCCGCGGGTCGATCAGCCCGAATGAAAACTACCGCGTCAGTCCCACGGTCAGCGCGGCCAATTTCGGTTCGCGTGCGTGGGGCGGGGCCTCCTGGTGCATCCGCCTCGCGCGGTGCCGGGACCAATCGATGACGGCCAGGTCTGGGGACTCAGGCGTCGGGCCGTGCGCGCGAATGATGTCGTAGGTGTTGTTCCGCTGGGCTGGGGTGAACCCGGCATCCCGGATAAGGCGGCACAGCACCGGCTCGTCAAGGCAGTACGTCGTCCCCGCGCTCGACACCACATTCTCTTCCATCATCACGCTGCCCATGTCGTTTGCGCCGAAGGCGAGCGCCACCTGGCCCACATGCGGCCCCATGGTGACCCACGATGCGCCGATCGAGTAGATGTTGTCCAGGAACAGCCGCGACACCGCCTGCGTGCGGAGATAGTCCACCGCCCCGCTCATGCGCACACGCCGCCCGAACCCCGGCACCCGCTCGTGTACCTGCTCGTTGCTCAGCCGGTTGTCCCCGGCAAGGGTTCCGTTCAGCACGGCCAACGCATCGCCGGGAAACACTCCCAGCGGGCCCTTATCGCCCTGCGAAGCAAAGTCCTCAGCACGCGATCCAAAGTCCGGCACCCGTCCAAGCGGCGTGTTCTCACGCTGGAATGGCCAGGTGATGAACGACTTGTAGTGACCGGGGGAAATGCGGGATGTGGGATGTGGGCTGTGGGATGGTGTGAAACCTCCCGCCTTTGCCACATCCGGCATCCAACATCCGACATCCGACATCCGCAGCGCGCGGTCCTGCCACTGACGCACCAGCCACATGTGGTGAACGCGATCGGCGTGCCCCTCAATGTGCCCGAACATCATCGTCGCGCTCGTGAACATGCCCAGCGAGTGCGCAACATTCATCGTTGTCAGCCAGGCGTCCGCATCGCACTTGCCAAGGCCGATCTTGCGCCGCACATGGTGCGAGAAAATCTCGCCGCCCCCGCCCGGGACCGAGTCCAGCCCTGCGTCCCGCAGCCTGACCATCACCCAGCGGATCTTCGCGGCCAAGGTATTGCCCGGCGGATCGAAGAAGTTGACGAACTCGATGAACTCCGGCGGGCTGAACGCGTGAACGTGAACACCCGGAAACCGCTGCTTGATCCCGCTCAGTAAATCCGTGTACCACTCGAGCGGCAGCGCGGGGTTCATGCCGCCCTGCATGAGTATCTGCGTCCCGCCGATCGCGACGAGTTCGGCGATTTTGTCGTAGATCGCCCCGGGCTCGAGCGTGTACGAATCGTGATCGCCCGCGTCCCGCCGGAAGGCGCAGAACGTGCATCGGGCCGAACACACGTTCGTGTAGTTGATGTTGCGGTCGATGACGTAGGTGCGGAGGGAGTCCCCATGCAGCGCCCGCGCCCGAGCATCCGCGTAGCGCCCCAGCGTTTGCAGCGGCGTGTGCGTGAGCAACTCGAGGCCCTGCTCCGGGCTGAGCCTTGCTGCACCCGCCGCGACGGCGTCCAAGAGGCCGGTATCGGCCGCACTCAGGTGGAGATGCTCTGGCGGGGCGGTGAAAATGCTCATGCTGGGGTCCGGTACTCAGTTTTCAAGAATCATTGAAACCTTGCGTTGGCATTTCAAGGCCAACGGGGTTGTTCGTTGGGAAGGTCCGAGAGCCGCCGAGTGAGAAGAAACTCCACTCGTGCCGCTGGCAAACGCGTCACTGAGGCTTGCAAGGCATACCCGCCGCCCCGTGCAAGCCGATGAACCATCCGTCTAACTCTTTGTTGCACCGGAGGTTATGCCGTGTCCATCAAGCCGCATGTCAGTGTCGCGCTCCGTCAGATCCGCGGGTGGATCACACTCGCCGCAGTGCTCGTCGTGGTCGCGGGGATCACCCAGGCGCTCACCTTCGGGTTTGTCCATTACACCGATATTCGGACGGTGGAACTGCGAACCACCCCCAACGCCGAGTTATCGGTTGTTGGCGCGCCCGGCCCGCTCCAAGGCCCCGGCGCGGTCGTTGAAATCCCCGACGTTGCCGCGCAAGCCGCAACGGGCGGCGTTCGGACGCACGCGCTCGCCCGCGCCCAGGCCGCGGAAGTGAACACCGCTCGAACAGGCTGGGACACCGTGCTGGCCCGCGCCAGCGCGCTGGCGTGCAGCATCGGTGCGCTCGCGGCCCTTGCGCTGCTAGCGCTCACGATGCTCGGCGCTGTGGTTGCCGGGGGCGGAGCGGTGCCCGGAGTCGAGCGGGTGGTCACCTCCGCGATCTGGTCGCTCGTTCTTGCCGTGCTCTCTGTTCCGCTGCGGGACATCCTGCCATCGCTGCCCGTGCCCGGCGTCTTCGCGGGCTACGACTCGCTCACCCAGCGCAGCGGTCTGTGGTCGAGCACGGGCGTGGGCGCGGCCTCCACGCTCGCGCAGTGGGTTGTCGCGCCACTCCTGGCATCGGGAGCCGCCGCCATGATCTGCCTCTGGTTCCGCGCGGGCGTGGCACGCGGCGTCATCATCACTTCAGTCAGCGAACTCGACGAAATGGCGGATCGCGAGATGGCCAACATCACCCGCCGCGGCGTCCGCAATGCGGTTGGCAAGTCGGTCGGCGCCCTGCACCGGGCGCTGGGCGAGGATGCGCCGGTCCAGTGTCACCCGGCGGAGGACGCGGTCGATGAGGCCACGGAGATCGCCTCCTCACTCGCGCGAGAGACCGGCGGCCCCCGTGTCAACGCCGCGGGCAAGATGGTCGGCGGGCGCAGCACGGTCGACGGCGCTTTCCGGCGGTTGATCTAGTCCCCTGCTGGGTCGCAACACCCTATTTTCGTGGATGGAACTTCTCGTGGACTTGCTTCAGGCGGCGCGAATCGACGTGCGTGTAGATCTGCGTGGTTCCCACATCTGCGTGGCCGAGCAGTTCCTGCACAACCCGCAGGTCCGCCCCGCCCATGAGCAGGTGAGTCGCGAATGAATGCCGCAGCATGTGCGGATGCACATGGGCCAGCCCCGCCGTGAGCGCGCACCGCTGGACGATCTGCCAGATGGCCACACGCTCCAGGGGGCGCCCCGTGCGTGAGAGGAGCAGGCGGTCGGGTGCGTCCCCCCGCGCTAGTCGTGGCCGGCAATCTGACAAATAGGCGCGAACCGCTTCCTGCGCCGGCTTGCCGATCGGGACCAGACGCTGCTTCCCGCCCTTGCCCCGCACGAGCGTCACGCCCAGCGTGTCGTGCAGGTCGCGCACGGTCAGCGATGCGGCCTCCGACGCGCGCAGGCCGCAGGCGTACATCAGTTCGAGCAGCGCGCGGTCCCGGAGGTACAGGGGTGGCGCGGCAGCGCTGCCGTGTTCCTTCCCGCCTGATGGTGGGTCAGCGGGGGCGGGGGCGGCGAGCAACTGCTTCACCTGGCGCGGCGAGAGAACGCCGGGAAGTTTTTTCCATCGGGTCGGGCGGTCGAGCGCATCGGAGGGGTTGACCGCTTGATCGTCTTCGTCCCGCGGCAACTGGTCGGTGGATTCGGCCCAGCGGAAGAACACGCGGATGGTCGCGAGGTGCCGGATAATCGACACAGCGACCAGATTCCGCTCGGAATTGAGGCGGGCAAGATGTTCGGAGAGGTCGCGCGGCTTGACGGTTGCCAGGGACGTGTGCCCGCGTGAGGCGAGGTCGCTCAGAAGGTCTCTCAGGTCGCGCTCGTAGGCCTCCAGAGAGTTGGTTGCCAAGCCGCATTCGATCCGGGCAAAGACGAGGAACGCTCGCGACGCTTTGGCGAGAGCGGCCGGAAGTGCGGCGCCCTTGACCGCCCGCGGCGAGCATCGCGGAAGGCGCGAGGGCGTGCTCGTGTACCTGAGAGTTCCGATCGCCACGCGTGCCACCTCCGCTGCCTTCATCGGCCCCCGAGCCCCGCCGCCTTTCGCGTCAAAAAAAACGCCGTCCCGGAGATGATCCGGGACGGCGTGGAGGGTTTCGAGAGTTCCCCGTTTGGGGATCGGGATTAGCCGAGCAACTGCAGGGCCGACTGCGGGGCGCTGTTCGCCAGGGCCAGGATGTTCGTCGAGGCCTGGACCAGAATCTGGCTGCGGGTCAGCTTGGCCGTCTCGGCCGCGAAGTCGGTGTCGCGGATCACGGACTCGGCGGCCGTGGTGTTCTCAAGAGAGACATTGAGGTTGCGGATGGTGGCGCCGACGGTGTTCTTCTGGAACGCCCCGAGCCGTCCGCGGATCGAGGAGATCGAGTCGATCGCGTCGGAGACGATCTGCTGCGCATCGGTGAGATTGCCGTTGACCACGTTGAAGCCCTTGCCCTCACCCAGTTCGGAGAGGTAGCCCAGCGTGGAGTTGCCCAACTTGCGGGTGGAGACATCCGCGATTCCGAGGGCGACCTTGCCCGCGATATCGACGTTGGGGGCGAGCTGGAAGTCCGCGCCGCCGCCGGTGATGGTGAAGGCCTCCACGTTGCCGCGCTGCTGCGCGGTGGCGGTGTCGAAGGTCATCTCAACATCGAGGAAGTCGGTGTTGATGCGGGCCGTGCGACCGTCCGCCGTGGCCTGGATGCCGTTGATGGTGGCGACCACGTCCTGGCCATCGTCCCGCACGCCGTTGAGCGCGGTGGGCGCGTTGAACGCCGTGATGGTTGCGGCGTCGGCGGTGTTGAAGTCATCGCCTTCCAACTGGAAGATGCCGATGCCCGTGCCCTGGATGTCCGCGGACTGGACGATGCTGGTCGAGACAAAGGCGTTCGACCCGTACTGGTCCGAAGCGAGTTTGAGTGCGGTGGTTCCCTCGGCGTTGGCGACCACGCCCGTGACGTCGGAGAAGGTGTTGATCGCCGTGACGATGGTGTCGATCGACGTGCCGGAGGTGAACGAGAGTTCACGCGAGCCGAGCGAACCAGTGATCTCGATGGTGAACGCGGAGTTCAGTCCGCCGTTGAGATTCAGCGGGCCGCCCAGCGAGAGGAACAGACCGGCCTGCTGGGCCGAGGTCGTGATGACGGCCTGGACTTCCAGATCGCTGTCGAACGCGAGTTTCGCGCCGTTCACGCGGAAGTCCGAGACGCCCGCGTCCACTCCGGTGGTGGTGTAATCAAGGTTACCGTTGAGCAGTTTCTTGCCCTGGAAAGAAGTCGCGCCAGAGATGCGGTCGATCGTCTGGAGGATGGAGTCGATCTGGACCTGGTTGGCCTCCTTCTCCTTGACCGAAAGGCCGCCGTCGTTGGCAGCAGCGGTCACGAGGCCCTGCAGGTCGATGAGCAGCGAGGAGATCTCCTGGAGCCCGCCCTCTGCGATGTTGGCGACCTGGTCGGCGCGCTCGGCATTGCCGATCGCTGCGTTCAGCGAGGCCTTCTCCGACCGGAGATTCTCCGATGCGATCAGGCCCGCCGGATCGTCCTTGCCGCGGTTGATCCGCAGACCGGTGCTCAGGCGCTCAAGGGACTGGCCGAGCGAGAAGTTGTTGGTGGACAACACGCGCTGTGCGATCAAAGACTGAATGTTGGAATTGATACGGCTCATCGAATCGTGCCCTCCATGAAATTCAACCGGCGTCTCGCGCTGCGAGGAACGCCGGACCGCGGTTCGGTCCGGCCGCTTCCGGGCGGCGGGTCATCACAGGCTTTCCGACCAACAAGGCCGGGTTGCCCTGCCCGGTATCCGTACCAGGCCCGCGTTGCCCGTCCGCCCTCGTTTGAGAGCAGGCGTGCATGGAGAGCATCGGAAGGCCAAGAGGTGTGGTTGAGCGCGGATTGAATCGTCTGTTACGAATTTCTCGCCGGGGTCCGATAAGAAAACGACCCCGTCGCTCAAGGCGGCGGGGTCGTCAGGTATCGTTGGGACTTGGGGAGGGGTGTGAGGATCAGCCCAGGAGTTGGAGCACCTGCTGGGCCTGCTGGTTTGCAAGTCCCAGGACCGAGGTGCTCGCGCTCGAAAGGATCTGCGATCGCGTCAGCCGGCTGGTTTCCTCGGCGAAGTCCGCATCGCGAATCCGCGACTCGCTTGCGGTCAGGTTCTCGATCGCCGTGCTCAGGGACCGCACGTTGGTTTCGAGCGTGTTCCGCTCGAAGGCACCGAGCCTGCCCCGCAGCGTCGAGACCTCGTCGATCGAGGTATCGAGGATCGCGGAAGCGTTCTGGAACTCGAGGCTGTTCAGGTCGTTCCCTCCGCCCGAACGGAGCGAACTGAGGAACTGCAGTTGATCGTCCAGCAGCGTCCCTCCCAGCCGCGAGGCCGCCATGGACTGCACGCCGATGTTGGTCTGCTGGGAGGCGTTGATCACGCCGCCGAGTTGGTAGAGCGCGCCGCCCCCGGTGATGTAGAAGGTCGAGATCGACCCGTTCGCCGTGGCGAACTGCTGATCGAGTTCAAGTTCCAGCGAGAGCGCGGTCTGGTTCTGGAGCGAGAGCGTCAGGCCGTTGCCGTTGGCGAGCGCGCCGTTGACGATCGCGTTGACATCGCGCCCCGCATCGCGGTTCGCCGAGGAGAGTTGCGCGACAAACGCGGGGTCGCCGAATGAAGGAGTCCCCGGGACGGCCCCGTTGGAGGTGATCGCGAAGGTCCGGAAGAAGCCGCCGCCGGTGGGCTCGTTGAGCCGGCGCACCGATGCGAAAGCATTCGACCCGAACGTGGTCGATGAGAACCGCATGCCCGATGCCGGGTTCGCGGGGTTCAGGAGGGAGGCCGATATGCCCGTCGCCGCGGTGAACGTGTTGATGGCCTGCGCGACCGCGGTGAGCGTCTGTCCCGACAGGATGTCGAGCACCTGCACGCCCAGGGGTCCGGCGATCTCGAGGGTCGAGTTGGAGGCGAACCGCCCCGCCGCGACCGTTCCGCCGATGTTGGATGCCGACAGGAAGAGCGACGCGGTCTGCGCCGAGGCAATGACATTGACATCGACCTGGATCTGCGACCGACCGTTGAAGTTGGCCCCGAAGATCGTCGCCTTGTTCACCGAGTCGCTATCGAGGCCGGACAGGACATAGTCCAGCGAGCCGTTGAGCAGCTTCAGGCCGCCGAAACTCGCGCTGTTGCTGATCCGGGTGATGGTGTCGATGGCCGAGTCGATCTGGAGTTGGTTGGCCTTGCGTTCCTCGACGGAGATGGCCCCCGTGTTGGCGGCTTCCACCACCAGCCCGCGCACGGAGTTGAGCAGGTCGCTGATCTCCGCGAGCGCCCCCTCCGTCGTGGCGATCACCGAGGAGGCGCGCTGGGAGTTGTTCACGGCCTGATTCAGGCCGGAAACCTCCGATCGCAGCCGCTCCGAGATGATCAGCCCGGCGGGGTTGTCCGCGCCGCGGTTGATCCTCAGACCCGTCGCCAGGCGTTGGAGGCGGACCTCAAGGTCCTGGTTGGCACGCCCGAGGTTGGTGCGTGCGATGAGACTGGGAATGTTCGAGTTGATCCTCGCCATGGCAATCCTCCGTGATTGAGCCCAGGTTGGCGGTTTCGGTCGGACGGGCCGAGCATCCGCTCGGCGCCACGTTGTTCAAAGGTTCAGGCGGTCTTGGCGTCCCCCAGGCCATGCCCGGGGAGCGAGGGGATATCGGTGTGGCGGACGCGGGCCGAAGTGGCCAGGTG